>VGJG01000333.1 GCA_016867615.1 Candidatus Aminicenantota bacterium
CGGAGAGGGCGGGGGAGACGCGGGCCACGGCGCCCGCGGAGGGATCGAGGATGAGCCCTTCTTTTTGGAAGCGCGACGCTCCGCCCAACAGGCCGTGCCCGTCGAGGAGGACGGGAGCGCGGCAGCCGGAGGACCGGAGGAAGGTCCGGATTCTTTTCATTGCCGCCGCCCCGCCCGTCCGGGGGTCGGAGTCGGGCGAAGCCATCTCCGAAGAAACGACGATCCACACGTTCCCCCGCCCGTATCGGCCCTCGAGCCGGCGGCAGTCGTTGAGGAACCGGTCGCCGCACGGCGGACAGAGATAGAGGCCGGCGTCGGCGAACAAGAGGACGACCGTCCGCGGGACCGTTTCGCCCCGGCCCTCAGGCCGCGGCGCTCCGGCGGGCGCGCACGCAGCCGACAGGGTCAGCGCGGCGAGCAACAGCGCCGCCCGATCAGAGGCGCGCATCGTTCTCCCCCTGAACGATCACCCTGAATTTCTTGATGGTCATCCCCTCGTCCTCGCGGGCGTAGAGAAATCCTCGACCGTCGATCACCAGGCAGTGGCTGGGCTGGGGCAGAATCAGCGAGCCGAGCAGGCGGCCCTCGGAGTCGAGGATGTAGACATCACGGCTGCGATGAGCCGAATAGCCGCCCCCCAGGACGAAGAGGCGGCCCCTTCCATCCAGGGCGATGTCCTTGAAGGTGGGCGTTTCGGGCAGGTCGGCGAAAAGAATCTTTTTCGTCTTCACCCTCGTGACGCCCAGCAGGCCCCGCGCCCAGAGCAGGCGGCCCCGGCCGTCGAACTTGGCTATCCGGTCCAGGTAGTTGAAGACCACGTACAGCGAGCCGTCGGCCCCGAACCGGAAATCCAGAGCGGACAGGGCTGGCGGGTCGTCTCTCTGCCCGCAGGCGATCGTCCGCCGCGGCCGGCCCGCGAGGTCGATGATCTTCACCCGGCCCGCCCCGCCTTTGGACAGGGAGACGCTGGAGTAGGCCAGCAATCCGCCCGGCAGGGCCTGAAGGTCGTCGGCGGCCTCGTCCAGGACGATGGAGCCTTTCGGTTCGAGGTTCGCGTCGAACATGCGGATCGAGGATTGAAAGGGAGAGGGGACGACGACGAATATGGCCCGGTCCCACAGGTCCAGGGGGTAGCGGCGCACCCTGAAGGCGTCGTTAGGCGGGCGGGGCCAAGCGGCTTTCTTCACCGGACGGCCGTTCGAGTCGAATTTCTTGAGCGTCCCCTCCAGGGCGTCCGTCAGGTAGATGAACCCCTCGCTGTCCACGGCGGCCCCGACCCACATGGACAGCAGGTCGCTCTGCGGTCCGCCGACGGACAGGACTTCCTCCAGCCGGAATGCGGGCCGGGCGTCGGCCCGCAGCCAGGCGGCCAGAAGCCAGGCCGCGGCGGGGATCAGGAGGGCGGGGCGCAAGCGCCCCGCCCTCCGGGAGTGTTTGTTATTGATGGGCGGCGATGGGAGTGCGGCCATGAACGGTCACCGGTTCACTGGAGGTAGATCAGGCAGAAAAGAAAGCCGATGAAGCAGTAGTCGGCGTCGAATATCCTCTGCCACCAGGTCTGCTCATTGAGGCACCGGCTGAGGGCTGCGCCGCAGTCCACCTCCCCGGCCGCCGCGGCCGGGAATACCGCCGTCAGCATGAGCGCCGCCAGAAAAAGAGCCAGGACGCACGTCGGCTTGGCCGCCGACCTGAATGTGTTCAACATGTCGTTCCTCCTTGAAGGCCGTCAGCGCATGTATTCCCTGCAGAAAGCATACCCCTCGAGACAGAAGGCGGCATACGCCGCCCCCGCGAGCAGGCTGCCCTCTCCCGCCAGGGACAGGGCGTCCTGCAGGCAGCGGAGCAGGGCCCCGTCGCAGTCGACCGCTTCGGCCTGACGGGCGAAACCCGCCAGGCTGAGGCCGATGAGCAGCAGGGCCGAGGCCGACTTCAAGGACCGGGCGAGAGCGCTTTTTCGATTGTCCGACATCGTGTCACCTCCTTGGATTGGGTCGTCATGAAGGGGGACGACGGCTTTCCGGGGATTTTCTCAGTGAGAAGAAGAGCGGGTTGACGGGCCGGCGCGGGAAGTGTGATAAAATCGGCATCATCGCGGGAGGCGGATCATGAAGAATTTCCGGTGGATCCTTCTGAGCCTGGCGCTGGTGAGCGTGATTTCGATCCTGGGGGTGACGATGAAACAAAGCAGGCAGGCCAAGGAGGTCCGGGCTCAGATCGAAGAGCTTTGGAAGAAAGCCGAACAGGCCCAGAAGGAAGGCCTCCCCCGGACCGCGGCGGGGCATCTCAAGGACATCACGGATCTGGCCTTGAAAATCGACGAGAAGGGCCAGGCTCTCAAAGCCGTGGTCCAGAAACTGGCTCTGGAGGGCGTGGTCGAGGGAAACAAGCCCGCTGAACGGATCTCCCGGCTCCAGGAAGAGATGGCCCTCCTGCCCGCGGACCTCCAGCCCGTACTGAAGCTCGTCCTGGCCCGCTGGTACTGGCAGTATTTTCAGCGCAACCGCTGGCGCTTCCTGCAGCGATCCGAGACGGCGGGACTCGAAGAAAAAGACTTCACCACCTGGGATCTGCCGCGCCTCTACCGGGAGATCGGCTCGCTGTACGGCGAGGTTCTAAAAAAAGATGTTCTGCTCAAGACGAGGAGACTGTCCGAGCTCGCCGATTTCATCGAGCCCGGAAACCAGCCCCCCGCCCTCCGGCCGACGCTCTTCGATTTCGCCGCCTGGGAGGCTCTGGAATTTTACATGTCGGGTGAGCAGGCGGCCGCCGAACCCGAGGACGCTTTCGAGATCCCGGCCGACTCCGCGGCCCTGGGTCCCATTCCGGAATTCCTGGCCTACAGGCCCGAGACCGGGGACATCGAATCCCCGAAGCTCAAGGCGCTGAGGGTTTTCCAAGAGCTCCTTGAATTCCACCGGGGGGACCCCCGGCCCGACGCGCTCCTCGACGTCGACTTGGCCAGGCTGCGCTGGGTGCGCCATACGGCCGTGGGGGAAGGAGGGTCCGACCTCTATTTGGCCCGTCTCAAGGAGACGGCCGAGGGATTTCCGGGATCGGAGCTCAGCAGTATGGCCCTCTTCCTCTGGGCCGAGGAGCTCAAAAACCGGGGAGACCTCCGCGCTGCCTTCGAGGTCG
>VGJG01000334.1 GCA_016867615.1 Candidatus Aminicenantota bacterium
CCGACGGCCGCGGCGCCGTCTGGGCGGCCTTTCCCGACCGGGGAATCCAATACCTGACCCTTCGGGGAGAAGTGCGGACCCTGGAAGCTTCGGTGCCGCTCTGCCGCGAGGACAGGATCACGTTTCTCTACGGCCTGGCCGACGGATCCCTCTTGGCCGCGGGATACAAGGGCTATTACCGGCTGACGCGGGAATCCATGGAAGGCCCGTTCTATCCCCTGCCCGACGCGCAGGGGCGCGTGACCTATGCCCTGGACACGGGCGGAGAGATGGGCGTTCTCCTGGCCTGCGATCACGGCGTGTTCTCCCTCTCGGGAGAAGACGCCTCCCTCGTTCCCCTGCCCTACGACGAGCTGGGCACGCGCTCGATATGCCTGCTCAGTCTCAAGCCTCCCGACACCTTGTTCGCCCTGGCGCGCAACGGACGACTCCTCCGCTGGGGCCCCGGGGGACATAAGGTCTGGAACCTGGAGGCCTTATCGCCGCCCCTGACCAATGCTTTCTTTGAGATGGATGTCGACCGGCGGGGCATCCTCTGGATCGCCACGGGGGACGGGCTCTTCCAGCTCGACGGCGAGGCGCTGAGCCTGTTCACGGAGCAGCACGGCCTGTCCAGCGTCTGGGTCAACCACCTGCTGATCGACCGCGAGGGGAACATGTGGCTGGGGACCGAAGCCGGCCTGGACCGGGTCAGCAGCCTCCGTTTCAGGAACTACCGCTACCGGGAGAGCCTGCCCGTCAACTCGGTCTGGCCGATCATGGAGCGCCCCGACCGCTCCGTTTGGGTCGGGACCAACAACGGGCTGTTGGTCGTCGAACCGGACGGACGGGCGCGGATGATGAACAAGCCCGGCTCCCCGAGGACCGCCGTGGTCGACATGAAAACCGGCCGGGACGGCAGGGTCTGGCTGCTGACTTATGAGGGGGTCTTGTGCTGGACCGGAAGCGGATTCCTCTCCTATCCCACCCGGGAGATCTCTTCCTTCTCTCTGTGGAACATCCTGCCCCTGCGTCACGACGAGATCTGGGTGTCCACGTCGAACGGCGTCTACGCCCTCGACCCCGGGCGCCGCTCGTTCCGCCGTCATCCGGTCAGCGACCGGGTCGAGGGCGTCCGGGACCTGAACAACCTCGTGTTGCGTCCCAACGGCGAAGTGTTCCTGCTGGGGCGCAAAGTCCATGTCTGGAAGACGGAGAACACGGTCGAGGAAGTGCCCCTGCCTCCCTGGGCGGCCGGATATTCCCTGTACGACATCATCGAGCAGGAGGGGCAGACATGGGTCCTGGCCGACGAGGGCTTGCTCCGTCTCCGGGACGGGGCATGGACCCACTTCCCCCTCGAGGGGAAGATTCCCTTCGACATCGTCTGCGTCCGGCCCGGCGAGTTCTGGCTGGGCTGCAGCTCCGGGATCGCCCGCTTCGACGGGCAGCGGTTCGAATACTTCGGCCTTCAGGACGGCGTCGCCGTCGAGGAATGCAACACCGGGGCCAAGCTCCTGGACAGCCGCGGACGGGTATGGCTGGGGGGAAAAAACATCACCATCATCAACACCGAGGCGGAGACGAGGGCCGGGATCCTGGAGCCGCTGATCACCAGGGCGGCGGCCGGAGACCGGGTGTCCCTCCTGCCCGTCTCCATGGAGATGCGCTCCAGGGTCCGCAGCCTGGAGATCCAGTACGCCACGCCGAGCTTCGTCAACGAGCACAAGATTCTGCACCGCACGCGGATGAGCCCCCTGGAGGATTCCTTCGGCCCGCCCACACGGGAGAAGTCCATCCGCTACGCCAACCTCGCCCCGGGACGCTACACCTTCCAGGTGCAGGCCGGGGAGGAAAAGGGACCCTGGAATGGAATCCCGGCCGAGCTGTCCATCACCGTCAAGCCCGCCTTCTGGCAGACGCGGGCGGCGCGGGTGACCCTGCTGCTTATGCTCGTCGCCGGCGGGATCCTCCTCAGCGCGGCGCGGGTCAGGCACCTGGAAAAACAGAGAGTGAAGCTGCAGAGGATCGTCGACACTCAGACCGGGAAGATCAAGGAGCAGAGGGACGAGATGGCCCGGCTGGCGACTCTCGACCCGCTCACCAACCTGGCCAACAGGAGGAAGTTCTTGGAATGCCTTGAGGCGGAAGCGGCCCGGGTCCGGCGGACGGGCCGCCCCCTGTCCGTGCTGATGATGGACATCGACCATTTCAAGACCATCAACGACTCATTCGGGCACGCCGCCGGAGACGAGGTGTTGAAAGACATCGCCCGCCGCGCCGCCCGTTCGATCCGGGAAACGGACACTCTGGCCCGCTGGGGCGGCGATGAATTCGTCCTCCTCATGCCCGAGACGGGCCTGGAGGAAGCCCGACTGGCGGCCCGGCGCCTGAAGGACGGCATCGAGGCCGAGGCATTCACCCTGCCCGACGGGCGGTCGGTCGGAGCAACCCTCTCGTTGGGAGTGGCCTGCCGCGGTGACGAGAAGACGGCTTGGATGTCGGTCGAAATTCTCCTTCAGGAAGCCGACACGCTGCTCTACCGGGCCAAAGCCTCGGGCCGGAACCGGGTCGAATGATGCCGACAGCCGCTCAATGGATGAACCCCATCGGGGGAGGCGCTTCCGAGGGCGGTATGGTTCCGAAATTCTCCTCATAGCGCTTGACGTTGGACTCCAGAGCGTCCAGGAACCGCTTGGCGTGCGCCGGGCTGAGGATGAGCCGGGCCACGAGCTTGCCCATGGGGCCGTCGGGGAAGAGAAAGGCGAAATCAAAGATGAACTCCTCCCGCGAATGCCGGATAGCCGCCAGGTTCGAATATTGCCCGAGGGCGATGCCCTCATCGACCTTGATCTCGATCTTCTTGTCTTCCATGCTCGTCCAACTCCTTATCATTCAATGGGTTTGCGCGGCGTCGGCCGCAGAAAAAATATTTTCATTTCCCCCCTTTACAAAACCTTTTTTCCATTTATAATAATGGTGGCTTTCTTTTGCGGGCTGGAGAAAGCCCCCACCTTTTGGTTCCCATCATCAACCCCCCTTTTGCTGACAACAGCCCGCACCTCCCCCCCGGGGGAAGTGCGTCGCGAGGGGGGCGCATCCGGTTAGAGGATCCGGTCGACGGGCTCCGGTTTTCCGACGGCATATCCCTGGGC
>VGJG01000335.1 GCA_016867615.1 Candidatus Aminicenantota bacterium
CCGCCGGCCGGCGGGGACAAGGAGGAGGCGATGAAAAAGATCGACTTGAGAAAGAAATATAAAGACCTATACACGGCCTCGGCCAAAAAACCCGCCCTGCTCGACGTGCCGTCCCTGCCCTACCTGATGATCGACGGCGCCGGCGACCCGAACACGGCGAAATCGTTCCAGCGGGCCGTGGGCACGCTGTACAGCATCTCCTACACCCTCAAGTTCGCCTGGAAGAAGGAGAAGGCCGTGGACTATCCGGTCATGGCCCTGGAGGGGCTGTGGTGGATGAACGACATGAGCGCCTTCAGCCTGGAGAGGAAAAACGAGTGGAAGTGGACGATGATGATCATGCAGCCGGATTTTGTCCCCCGGGCGGAGGCGCTGAAGATCGCGCGCCGGGTGAGGGAGAAGAGCGGGCTGGAGGACTTTCCGGCGGTCCGTTACGAAATTTTCAAGGAGGGCCGGTGCGCCCAGGTTCTCCATGTCGGGCCCTACAGCGCCGAGGGGCCGACCGTCGCCCGGCTCCACGAGTTCATTCGGTCGGAAGGATACGCGCTCCGGGGCAAGCATCATGAGATCTACCTGGGCGACCCACGCCGCGCCGCGCCGGACAGGCTGCGGACGATCATCCGCCAGCCCGTCGGGTGAGAGGCCGGAGGCCTCGCCCCCTGCCCCCCCCGCCCGCGGCGATGCGCTTCCGGCTCTGGGCGGGGGCCATGTCCTTGTGATACAGTGGCTGCGCGAGGAGGCGTGAAGGAGTTGCGAGAGGGAATGCGGTTCAATTTCGCCTCGGCCGTCAACTGCATCGACGGAAGGGTCCAGCTCCCGGTCATCGAATACTTGAAACGCGAGGCCGGGGTGGATTTCGTGGACATGATCACCGAGCCGGGCGTGTGCGCCGTCCTGGCCGAGAACAGGGAGGAGGCCGTTGTCGCCGCCCTGAAGCACAAAGTGGAGCTTTCGATACGGCGCCACGGCTCGCGGGTCGTGGCCGTCGTCGGGCACCACGACTGTGCGGCCTGCGCCAAGAACCGGGTGGAGCAGGAAGCTGCCCTCTTGGCCGCCGGGGACACGGTCCGCGCCTGGAACCCGGGCACGCCGGTCATGCTCCTCTGGGTCGGCGAAGACGGGATAGTGAGCGAGGTCGGCTTGATTCCGGCTAATTGATGTGCTGAGGCCCGCCCCAAACGTTCGACCCTAACTTCTTAAGGATGTCCAGGGCGACGGGCTTGGCCTGCTCGCCGCTTTCCTTGACCGGGCCGACGCATGACGGGCAGCCCTCGGCGCAGGGGCAGGCTTCGATGGTTCTCCGGCAGGCTTCGAGGAGCTCCCCGCCCAGCTCGAAGAGCGCCGGGCTCAGCCCGATGCCTCCCGGGTAGTTGTCGTAGAGGAAGATGTTGGGCGAAAACTCCTCGTCGCTGAAGCGGGGCGCCTCCTCGTCCATGACCGGCCGGACGGCCGCTCCGCGCGGCGGCAGGGACTCGCCCGTGGCGTTGTCGCCGATCGAGACCCCGATGTCGTGCGGGTCGCACATGAGGTACAGCGGCGCGACGTTGTGCAGGACATAGGCCAGGCCGTAGAGGCCGTTGATCTTCTGCTCCGCGGAGAAGGGGAGGCCGCCCATGAGCGAGGCGGGGATCGTCAGCCACCAGGCCGTGGTGTGCATCTCGTTCTCCGGGAGCTGCAGGTCGCCGGCGCCGACGTTCTCCTGGGTGAAGAACTTGATCTTCTTGAAGCCCACGACCTGCACGGCGACGTGGACCTCGCCGCGGCTGACCTCGCCGCCCGGGAGGCGGTCGTTGTCGAAGCGGTCCAGGATCTTGATCTTCGTGTAGTCGATGGCGTCCGTGTAGTAGTCGACGTCCGTCTTCTTGACGTAGGCCCGGCGCTCGTCGTAGTCCAGGCTCTCGACGAAGTACTGCTCGCCCTCGCAGATGTAGACCGCCTTGGGGTGGAGCGTCGTCAGGGCCGAGGAGAAGTCCACCTCGGCCATGACCTGGTGCTTGCCCGTCGTGTCCACGACGACGAAGTTGTCGGAGCTCACGCTCCGCAGGCTGACGGCGTCGGCCGGGTAGGCCTCGGAGGTGTAGTGCCACTTGCCCCGGGTGTGATGGAGAACCTTGCTTTCCTCGAGATACTTGAGGATGTCCCCGACCTCGGCCCGGCCGAACATCTCGCCGTCGGCGAAGGGCAGCTCGAAGGCGGCGCACTCGACGTGGTTGACCAGGATGGACAGGTTGTCGGGGTTGATCAGGGCGTGCTCCGGGCTGCGGCTGAAGAAGTACTCGGGATGGTTGACGATGAACTGGTCGAGGGGCGTCGAGGAGGCGACCATGACCGCCGCCGCGGGGCCGGTCTTCCGTCCGGCCCGGCCCGCCCGCTGCCAGGTCGAGGCGATCGTGCCCGGGTAGCCGGCCAGCACCGCGACGTCCAGCCCGCCGATGTCGATCCCCAGCTCCAGGGCGTTCGTCGAGACGACGCCCAGGATGTCGCCCCAGCGCAGCCCCTTCTCGATCTCCCGCCTCCTCAGGGGCAGGTAACCGCCCCGATAGCCCCGGATGAGGCCCTCGTCGGCCACGGACTTCTCGAAGTCCTCCTTGAGGTAGGTCACCAGGACCTCGGTCAGGAGGCGGCTGCGGGCGAAGACGATCGTCTGCAGCTTGTTCTTCAGGAAGATCGAGGCCACGCGCCGCGTCTCGTTGACGTAGGAGCGGCGGATGCCCAGGTGGGGGTTGACCACGGGCGGGTTGTAGAAAATGAAGTGCTTCTCCCCGCGGGGCGCGCCGTTGTCGTCGATGAGCGCGACCTCCCGTTCGATCATCTTTGCGGCGATGTCCGCCGGGTTGGCGATCGTGGCCGTGGAGAAGATGAAGCGAGGGTCCGAGCCGTAGAAGCGGCAGATGCGCCGCAGCCGCCGCAGGACGTTGGCCAGGTGGCTGCCGAAGATGCCCCGGTAGTTGTGCAGCTCGTCGATGACGAAGTAACGGAGGTTCTCGAAGAGCTTGACCCACTTGGTGTGGTGGGGCAGGATGCCGGCGTGGAGCATGTCGGGGTTGGTCAGGACGATATGGCCCCGGGCGCGGATGGCCTTGCGGGCGTCCTGCGGGGTGTCGCCGTCGTAGGTGAAGATGTT
>VGJG01000336.1 GCA_016867615.1 Candidatus Aminicenantota bacterium
CGGACCGGCGTGGTCGTGGCCCCGGTGCTCTGGCCGGGATACAGCGCGTATCATTCCGGATTCCCGGGCACGCTGAGCCTGAAGCCCGAGACCATGGAGCAAGTGCTGTTCGAAACGGCGGACATGCTGATGAAGCACGGCTTCCATCGGTTCCTGTTCTTCAACTACCACGGCGGAAACAACATCGTGCAATCGAACGTCATCCATCGCATCAACCACACGACGGCGGCGACCGCCGTGGCCATCGGCCACGGCAGCGCGCTTCAGAAGGAAGCCGATGCCGACGAGGATTTCTTCGACTGGCACGCCGGAAAAAGCGAGACTTCGATCATGCTCTACCTCAGGCCGGACCTGGTCCGGATGGACCGGGCCGAAAAGCCGGACATCCGGTTCACCGACCGGATGAAAAAACTTCAGGAAGCGGTCAAAACCAACCCGGACCTCGGTGAGGTCTGGGATTCGCTGTTCGGGGTTCCGGTCGAGACCCAAAAGGGCGGCGCCAGCCACGAGCTTTCGACCAACGGCGTGTGGTCGCTCAACAGCCCGAAGGAAGCCACCGCCGAAATCGGCCAGAAGACCGTGGAGGCCATGGTCGCCAAGGCGGTCAAATTCATCAAGGCCTGGCTGGCGGCGGAGAAGTAAGGCGCCGGGACGCGGGTCGAGGCCTCGCGCCTCCGGCGCTTGAGAATCAGCTTCGGCCGCGGAGCCTGAAAGAGAGGCTGCGGCCGTATCGGCGCACCGTCATTCCTTCCGGCCGGGCGAGAACTGTTTGTAGAAATCCTGCCTCATGGCTTCGCGTCGGGGCAGGGTTTCGAGATAGACCTTGAGGTTCAAGATCTCATCGGCCAGAGCGCCGGCGATCGTACCAATTCCCACCCTCTTCCCCTCCGCGCCGGAAAGCACTACGCTCTCGCCGGTCACTTCCTCGACGAAGGCTCCGACTTCCCGGTCGATGAGCGGGGCGAGGATCCCCTGGGGGTCCTCCACGATGGCCAGCTGGATGACGGTCATCAACCGGTTGAACTTGAAGAAGAAGACGGCGTCGACCTGGTTCTGGGCCCGGGCCGCCCGCGCTTCGGTGATGAGCGCCTGCATGGACTTTTGCAGCGCTTCCCGGCCGCCGGCGCCCGTTTCCGCCAGATGCTTGAACGTGCCGGTGAGCTTGTCGAGGAGCACGCTGCCGGCCTTGGCGGCGGCCGAAGCCTGGACCTGGCCGGACTTCAGCGCGGTCTGCTCAGCGGACGCCTGGCCGGCCGCGGGGCCGTCTTCAAGCGCCGCGGCGGGGACGGCCGCGAAAAAGGCGACGAGAGCGATCGCCGTGAGTGATTTTTTCATGGTTCATGCCTCCTTGATGCGTCTGAGTATCTCTTGAAAGAGTATGCTGTCCGCCGTCGGGGAGGCGCGCTCTTCCTCGAGGGCGGGGCTTACCGGGACGGGACGGTCCGGGATCAGGCTTTCCAGGACCTTGAAGAAGATCATGGGGATCTCGCGGTCCGGCGTCGGGCCCGGCGCGGGGAGGACTCGGGTGGCGGGCGAAGCGCCGGCCGGGGCGGCTTTCGACGGGCCGGCCGCGGGCCGCTCCCGAGGCGAGGACTGAAGGAGGACCTCGAGGATGTGATCGTGCAGGGTCGCGGACGCGGGACGGGGAGAGGGCGAAAGGACGAAGAACCAGAGCGCGGCGAGAACGGCGATGAAAGCCGCGCCGAACGCCGCGGCGGCGAGGGGAGGGGCGAAGAGGAAGGGCCGCGCGGAGCGGGACGGCTCCCCGGCGCCCGCGCCGAGGCTTGAGACGATGCGGGCGCGGAATGCGGCGGCGCGGAACCCGGCGCGGGCCGATTCTTTTTCCGCGGCGATCGCCTCCCGGATGCGGCCGAGGTTTTCGCCATCCGCTCCGTTTCGGCTCTTGCGTTCCATGGTCTTTCTCCCTGATAAGGCCGGCGGACCGGCATCGGGCTTTTTCTCGGCGCCGCAGGCGCGGAAGTCGGCCCGGCGGTCTCTATCTCGGCGCATCTTCCTGCTCCGTCATGATGCGGGCAAGCTGCCGTCGCGCCCGGTTCAGCCGCGACATGACCGTGCCGCGGCGGCATCCGAGCGCTTCGGCGACCTCGCCGTAAGAGAGCTCGGCGTATTCCCTGAGGACGAACGCGTCGCGGAGCTTGCGGGGAAGCCGCCGGACGGCTCGCTTGACGCGCGCCGTCATCTCCCGCTCGAGCGCGAGCGTCTCGGGCGAGCGGTCCTCGAAGGCGCGGGGGTTGGCGAGCGACAGCGCTTCCCGGTCGTGACGCTCCTTCTTGAGGCCGTCCAGGCAGGTGTGCTTGGCGATGCGGCACAGCCAGACCTTGGCCGCTGCGGCGTCCCTCAGGCCGGAGGCGTTCTTCAGGGCCTTGAGATAGGCCTCCTGCGCCCATTCCTCCGCCTGTGCGGCATCCCGGGCGTAGCCCAGGCAGAGGCTGAAGACGCAGTGCTGGTGGGAGAGGAGGCCGTCGAGGAAGGGAATGGGATCGGCTTGCGCCCGCCGGGAAGCGGCTTCAAGCGCCCCTTCCGCTCCTTCGGGCTTTGAATCGGCCTCCCGCTCCCTCACGGCCTCCATTATATCTCTCCGTCGCCCATACGGACGATCGGCGGGCGGGAATATTCCATCGGGGAGCCGGGCGCGGCGTCATGCGGCCGCGATCCAGAGCGGTCTCATGCGACCGCACTCCAGGGAGGCGTCATATCGCCGAGCCCTAAAGGACCTGCCTCCGTCGGCGAAAGACGGCATGGCTTTCCCGGCCGAGGGGCGGGCAAAACAATAAATGTGCTTCGTCCTCACCAACGCTTGACAAGTAGTATTTATTACTATATAGTTATTTCTACGAATACTTAATAGAGGACCGATGCGGAAATGGAAATATATCGTCGGAAATCCAGGGAAAAAGGGCTGAAAGTCACCCCCCAGCGCGCGGCGATCTACGAGGAGCTTCTGAGAGCCAGGGATCACCCCACGGCCGAAGCCGTTTACCGGAGGGTCCTCAAGAGAATGCCGAACATCTCATTCGACACGGTCAACAGGACCCTGCTGACATTTGCGCAAATCGGCATCACCAAGATCGTCGAGGGGTACGGGCAGGCCAAGCGATAC
>VGJG01000337.1 GCA_016867615.1 Candidatus Aminicenantota bacterium
AGGAGGAGGTCCGGACCCTGCTCCGGTCGCGGCGCCACCTGTCCTTCAGGGACGAGGACGACTTCTCCTTCCAGACATCGGAGAGCTTCATCCAGATGTACCGCACGGCCACAGCCGGCATCTACTTCGCCATGATCGCCATCGCCTCGATCGCCCTGCTCGTGGGCGGCATCGTGGTCATGAACATCATGCTCGTCTCGGTCACGGAGCGGACGAAGGAGATCGGCCTGCGCATGGCCGTCGGCGCCCGGCGGCGGGACATCCTCTTCCAGTTCCTGATCGAATCCTCGATGCTCTCGGCCGCGGGCGGGATCATCGGCATCCTGCTCGGGCTCCTCCTGGCCCGGGGCGTCTCGGCCGCGACCGAGCTCCCCGCCCGCCTCGAGCCCGTGTCGATCGTCCTGGCCGTCGTCCTGTCCGCCGGACTGGGCCTGTTCTTCGGCATCTATCCCGCCAACAAGGCGGCCAAGCTCGACCCCATCGAAGCCCTGCGCGCGGAGACATGAGGAACGGAAGGCGATGAAAGTCCGGACCGGCATTCTGGGCGAAGTCGTGCGCATGGCCGTCGAGTCGCTGAAGGCCCACAAGCTCCGCTCCTTCCTGACCCTGCTGGGCATCATGATCGGGGTGGCGACCGTGATCGGCATGGTGTCGATCATCCAGGGGCTGAACCGCACCTTCCTGGCCGAGCTCGAGTCGGCCGGGTCGAATATCATCATCGTCGCCAAGTTCGAGCCCGGAATCCGGGTCGGCCGCCTCAGCGAGGAGGAACGGCAGCGGAAGGACCTGACCTTCGAGGACGCCCGGGCCCTGGAGCGGGAGTGCCCTCTCGTCCGGGCCGTGGCCGTAAGCCTTCCGGCCAGCTTCTTCGAGAGCACGGACGTGAGGTACCGGAACATCCGGGTCCAGGACGCCGTCATCCTGGGCATGAACGACCGTTTCCCCCAAGTGGTGTCCGTCTACCTGCCGCAGCGGGGACGTTTTCTCAGCGGCGCCGACATCGAGCACAGCACCCGGGTCTGCGTCCTGGGGATCGAGGTGGCCGAGACGCTCTTTCCCCAGGCGAACCCCCTGGAGAAAAAGATCCGCATCGGGGCCGAGGAGTACACGGTCGTGGGCGTCCTCGAGAAGCGGGGCAGCATGTTCGGCCAGAGCCGGGACAACTTCGTGGGCATCCCCATCACCACCCTCAGAAAGCACTTCCGCACCGACCCGGGCAACCTGGAGATCATCGCCGTCCCGACCGAACCGGGGAGGATCTTCGAGGCCATGGAGCAGATCATCAATCTTCTGCGGCAGAGGCGGAAAGTCGGCTTCGGGAAGCCCAACGACTTCGCCGTCTTCACCCAGGACACGATCCTCGGCCTCTACAACCAGATCACGGGCGCGGCCTACCTGGTGATGATCATCATCTCCTCGATCGGCCTGCTCGTGGGCGGCATCGGGGTCATGAACATCATGCTCGTCTCGGCCAAGGAGCGGACGCGTGAGATCGGCATCCGCAAGGCGCTCGGCGCCCGGTCCAAGGACATCCTGCGTCAGTTCCTCATCGAGGCCGTCTTCCTGACCTTCACCGGCGGGCTGCTGGGACTCCTCCTCGGGTTCGGCGTGGCCCTCCTCGTGCGGGCGGCCACTCCCCTGCCCGCCGCGGTCACGGGCTGGTCGGTGGGGCTGGGCCTGTTCGTCTCGGCCGCGGTCGGCCTGTTCTTCGGCATCTTCCCCGCCCGCAGGGCGGCGCGCGTCGACCCGATCGTCTCGCTGCGGTATGAATAAAAGACGGGGTCGCGTCTACACTTTCCACTTTTTTGAGAATAGTGTAGACGCGACGCCGACTTAGGTCTTCAATTTGGAAAGGATGGCCTTGGCGCCCTCATCCAAGGCCTGCTCCAGGCCGGAGGAGCCGGGCGTGACGATCTCGACGAGCGACGGGCTGCCGCCGCCCTTGCCGTTGACGCGGGAGATGATAAGGGGCGCGAGCTCCCGCAGGTCGAGGGGGATGTCGTCGCTGCGGGCGAGGATGATGTGGCTTTGCGCGCCGGATGAAGAGGCGCAGAGGACGACGCGGGAAGCCTGCCTGATGACGGCCAGGGCGAGGAATCGGACCTCTTCGGGGGTCTTGTCTTTGTAAACACGGCTTATGACCCGTCCCTCGGTCTCAGAAATCAGGTCTCCTGCTTCATAAGCCGCCAGCTTTTCCCTGAGCGCTTTAGAGGCCTTATTCTGCGCCTTGAGCTCTCCGATTGCCTTCTCCACAGAAGCGGGAGCATCCATATCGCTCACGGAAAACAACCCCGAGATCCGGCGCAGGGCGGAATTTCGTCGGCTGTAATCCTCAAGCGCCCGGCCGCCGCACAAAAAATCGAAGCGGAGGTTGCCGCGGATCTTGTCCCAACGGATGACCTTGATCAGCCCGACCTCGCCCGTGCGGCGGCAATGCGTACCGCCGCAGGCGGAATAGTCGAACCCTTCCACTTCGACGACTCGAATCGCCCCTTCTTTTTTCGGGGGCCGCCGCAGAGGGACTTCGCCGATTTTATCTGCGGCGACGGAATAGGTCTTCACTTCAAGGTTACGGAAAACGATTTCGTTGGCCCGGCGCTCGACCCGCTCGAGGTCCGCTTCTTCGATGCGGTCCAAGCCGATCTCGAGGGTAGAAACCGCCTCTCCCAAATGAAAGGACCGCGTTTCGCCGTCGAGAACCTCGATAAAGGCCTGGGAGAGGATGTGCTGGCCCGTGTGCTGCTGCATGTGGTCGAAACGGCGCGGCCAGTCGATGCGGCCGGCGACCGCGGCGCCCGGATCGAGCGCCGGGCTCGCACCGGCTTCGTCCCCCAGAACATGCAGGATGGATTCCCCCTCCTCGACGACCTGGATGACAGGCGCGCCGTTCAGGGTCCCGGTGTCCCAGGGCTGCCCGCCGGATTCGGGATAAAAGCAGGTCTGATCGAGGACGACGGACGGCCGGCCTTCGCGATCGCGTCTCTCCAGGACCCGGGCATCGAACTCCGTCCGGCAGGCATCCTCGAAATACAGCCGAGTCGTCATGATTTCTTCGATATCATAAAGCCAGCGTCCTCAAGAAACAATAGGATTTCGCCTCGCGCCCTCCT
>VGJG01000338.1 GCA_016867615.1 Candidatus Aminicenantota bacterium
CATGGGCGTGGGCATGGCCGTCGTCGTCGACCGGCGCGATGTCCCGCGCGCCCTCCGCGTCCTGGCCTCGCTCGGCCAACGCGCCTGGATGATCGGCGAGGTCGTCCGCGGCCGCCGCGAAGTTGTGATCGAATAAGGCATCCGCGAGCGGCCTGGGGGGAGCGGCGTCCCGCAAGCGGCGCAGAACGAGATCGAGGTCCCTCCTCAAGAAAATTGGTCCGAATCTTTGTTTACCGGATATCAAATAAGCCCGGTCTGAGCTCGTAAGCCGCCAGGGCGCGCGCCGCGGCGGGCGATGTCTTCTCCAGGACGCGGCCGACGGCGGCGATTTTTTCCGCCGAAATCTCGACCCTGGACAGGACGCGCACCGCGACCTCCGTCCGCGCGTATCGTCCGCGCTTCTCCGGGGGGAAGAGCGGGTCGAGCATCCTCGAGTTGGGGTTGAGGATGCCCAGGAACCTGGCGCCCTCGGGGGCGAAAGCCTCCTCCCAGGCCCCGAGGCTCAGGCCGTAGTGAGTGCAATTCAGGCTCACGGAGAAGGGTGTCTTCGGGCCGGGCAGCCGGCCCAGCGCCTCGGCCGCGTAGCCGGCGATGACAAGCCCCGTCTCGTCCGAGGACGGGTCCTTTTCGATGAAGGACTCGAGGTCGGGGCAGGACTGGGCCGCGATGCGCCCTTCCTCAAAGCCCAGGACCGCCAGGTTCTTCCGGTAGGCCGCCTCGCCGACCGTGGTCGGCGTGCCGAACACGATGACGGACGAGCCGGGCGCGCGCCGCAGCGCCTCGGCCAAGAGCGCCGTGCCCGCTTCGACGATGCCCAGCACGGGGATGTCCGTCTTCCCGGCGAACGCCGTCCGGGGATAGATCACCGACAGGGTGTTGCAACCGATGAGGATGAGATCGGGCCGGACCTCCCGGGCCAGCGCCTCCAGGGCGCTGTTGAAGATGCGGACCTTCTCCCCGGTCGAGGGCAGGGCGTTGTAGCCGCCCTCGTTCGAAAACAGGGCGTTGAAGAAGACGAAGTCCGCGTGCTCGAAAATCCCCGCCGTTTCCATGCGCGCCGCCGCCTCGGCCAGGATGCCCAGTCCCCCCAGCCCGGAATCCGTGACGGCGATCGTAACGCTCTGTTTTTCGAAAAACGATGCGGGGATTTTTACGCTTGGATCAGACACATCGCCGGCGAAAAAGGCGCCGGCCGGGACGAGCAGCGACAGGCCGATTCCCAGGATGGTGGGCGGGTATCTCTTTTGATGAGCTCGCATGTTCTTCGGCGCCTCCTTGATATTATATCAGCACGGGAGTCTCGCCTGCACTTTCCGCCGGCTTAAAAGACCCGGCAAGCTCCTTCACAGAGGCCGATGGAAGGCGCGATGAGAACCGGCCGGCCTACGATTGGGCTCGAAGGAGAGATGTTCCGATCTTATAAACGAGGAGGTGATTTGAGAACAGGGGGGTAGTAGACGCGGCCCCGTTTTGTGATATAAGAATATTTCACGCTCATGGCAAAAAGATCTTCCAAGGAGCGTTGTCATGGCCAAGTTTGAAGGGGTCCGGTGGGCGCCCCGGCAGATGCGCTACCAGCTCATCGACAAATCGCTCGACATCCTGGAGCCCGACGCCCGGGTGTTCGCCGTCTCCCGCTCGATCCACTACGGCCTTTTCCTGGCCTTCGAGGGGATCCGGTTTTTCTGCCGCCGCGACGATGCGGGCCGGCCCGAGCTCGTTTTCCTGA
Source organism: Candidatus Aminicenantota bacterium (assembly GCA_016867615.1). Taxonomy (GTDB): domain Bacteria; phylum Acidobacteriota; class Aminicenantia; order Aminicenantales; family JAFGAV01; genus JAFGAV01. The sequence goes on from VGJG01000338.1 coordinate 1,730, forward strand.
ACTGGCCCAAGAACCTCGAGCGCTTCCAGCGGGGCATCGCCTTCAACCTCGGCAGCGACCAGCAGGAGCTCGTCCCGTCGGTTCCGGAGATGGAAAACGTCCTGGCTCGTCTTTATTTCCGGGATGAGTCCATGCGGGCTTTCCTCCTTGAAATGGCCGCCCTCGGCGCCCAGGGCTATCTGCGTCCCTTCACCGTGGACGAGGACCAGTCGATCGGAGTGACATTCCCGGCCAAGCCGTCCATCCGGGCCGCGGCCTGCCGCTACGACCGCTACCTGGGCGAGCCGTTCTGCGGCATGGTCGTGCCGCATCTCGTCCGGGCCGTGGGGGCGAACAAAATGGGCTGCCTGAAGTTGGGCGTGAACTACCTCATGAGCGTCAAGGCAGTGGACTGGGCCAAGTCCGTCTGTCCCGAAGCGGCGAGCGCCCTGTTCCTGGACGACGACACCGCGGCCCCGGTCGAGGACCGGCACATCACCGAATGGGACTCGTCCTGCTGCCTGTTCGGCCTCCGGGACGGGACCGTGGTGAAGATCCCCGAACACGACCTCATCCTGCCCTCGGTGACCATCCAGGGCCTGACGGCGATCCTCCGCCGGAAAGGCGTCCGGGTCGTTGAGCGCCACGTGAAATACGGCGAGCTTCTGGAAGCCGCCCGCTCGGGAAGGCTGGTCGTGGTCTGCAGCGTGGGCACGGCCGGCATCCTCAACCGCTGCCAGAAGCTCGTGCTCGTCGACGGCCGGAACGCGCCCGTCTTCACCCACCATCCCGACGCTTCCCATCCGCTCTTTAATCTCCTGGGAGAAGCGCGGGAGGAATATTGGCGTATCTACAAAGGCGAGGCCGAGCCGCCGCCCGGCCTGAGCCTTTATCGCTATGTCGTTTGAGAAACGGAGACCGCTCCGAACTCAAGGAGGTTTGAAATGAAAGCTTGCCTGGCCCTGTCCCTCATCCTGACCCTGGCCGCCGCCCTCGCCGCCCGGGCCGAAGAGCCCCAGCGCATCACCGTCCAGCACATCCTCATCGCTTTCAAGGGGTCGCTGCCCGACGGGAACGTGACGCGGACCCAGAAGGAAGCCGAGACTCTGGTCAAGCAGCTCCTGGACCGCATCAAGAAGGGCGAGGATTTCGACGCCCTGGTCAAGGCCTACACCAACGACCAGCACCCGGGCATCTACAGCATGTCCAACATCGGCGTCACGCCCGACCAGAGCAAGCCCGAATATCCGCGCGACCGCATGGTCAAGGGGTTCGGGGACGCGAGCTTCGCCCTCAAGGTCGGAGAGGTGGGCGTGGCCGCCTACGACCCCAAGACGAGCCCCTACGGCTGGCACATCATCAAGCGCTTGAAGTGACTTTGCCGTCCGTCGTCTCCCGGC
>VGJG01000339.1 GCA_016867615.1 Candidatus Aminicenantota bacterium
TTTCACCCGCGGCCTGTAGCCCAGCTCGAGCGCCGCCTTGCGGCTGCTGAGCGGCTTGGGGTGGACGAAGAAGGCGAGGCGCGAGGGGCTGAGCGGGGCCTCCCTTTTGACGAGGCGGAAAGCGGTTCCCAGGAGCCAGGCGGCGGCCCTCACGGGGGGCAGGGGGAGCCGGAGACGGGGAGGCTTCCTTCCCGCGGCCCGGGCCACCGAGCCCACCATGTCCCTCACGGACAGGGGTTCCTCCCCGGCCAGATGATAGATTTCGCCCCGCCGTCCGAATTCCAGGCAGAGAAGCGTGCCGTCGATGAGGTCGTCGATGTGGACGGGGGTCTGGAGCGTCTTCCCTCTGCCGGGCAGGAGGAACATTCCCCGGGCCACGGCCCGGACGAGCTTGAACGTCCTCTTGTCCCCGGGGCCGTATATCCATCCCGGCCGGATGACGCGGACATCCAGGCCCCGGCGGGCGTATTCCAGGGCGATCATTTCCCCCTCGAGCTTGCTCCGGTCGTAAACGTCCCGGGGCCGGAGGGGATAGTCCTCTGCGGCGACATCGCCCCGGGGGACATGTCCCAGGACGCCGGCCGAGCTGAAATGGAGGATGACTTTCACCCCGGCCGCGGAAGCCGCTTCGAGCAGGCTTCGTGTGCCGTGGGCGTTGACCCGGAAAAATTCGGCCCGGGGAATGAGCGCCGAGCCCAGGGAGGAGGCGAGGTGGATGAGCGCCTGCGCGCCCTGGAGCTCCGCGGCTAAAAGGTCGACGTCGCCGATGTCGCCTTGAACATATCTCAACCCCGGGGCGTCGGCCCGGCCGCGCCTCCGGGTCAGGGCGACGACCTTCCAGCAGCGCCTGAGGAGCTCGGACACCAGATGGCCGCCGACGAACCCCGTGGCGCCGGTGACGAAAACCTTCACCGTTCAGGCGCTCCCCGGACGGAGAGACCCCGCTTTCTCCAGGGCTTCCCGAATCTTTTCCAGGTAGGCGGCCGGGGTGAATTCCCTGTCCGCCTTCTTCTTGGCCGTTCGCGCCCTCTGCAGGGCGGCCCCTCCGGACAGGGCGGCCTCCAGTCCCCCGGCCAGCCCCTCCGGGTTCGGCGCGACCAGGGTGGCCGTCTTCGAATCCACGACCTGGGTGTGTGTCCAGAGGTCGGTGGCGACCAGCGGCTTCCCGGATTTCATGAAAGAATAGATCTTGAGAGGTGTGTTGGTCCCCGACAGCCGGGGGGAGACGAGAACGTCGGCCGCGGCGATGAACAGGGGGATCCTGTCCGGCGGCACGCGCTCGATGAACCTCGTCCTCTTTTCTATGCCCAGGTCGGCAGCCATGGTTTTCATGTCCTCGAGTTCCCGGCCGCTCCCCCCCACCAGGACGAAGACCGCCGTCTTCCGCACCCGGGCCGCCGCCCTGAGCAGAAGCGGGATCCCCTGATAGGGCTGGAAATTGCCGGCGTAGAGGACGATCTTCCCGCCGCGGGGGGCGAGCTCCCGCCGCGCGCTCCGTATGTCCGCGGCCGAGGGGCGCGGCGCGTCGAAGTCGAGATAGTTCTCCAGGAACACGGCCTTCTCCCCCAGTCCGGCGTCGCGGACCTGACGCTCCAGGTCCCGGCAGATGACGATGACCGCCCCCGAATTCCGGAGCACGTAGCGCTCCAGCCGCTCGAAGAGGGACTTGAGGAGCGGGGACCTGGAAAAATCAAAGTTCTCCAGCTGCTGGGGCAGACTGGAGTGCATGTCGTAGAGGTGGGGCTTGCCGAACAGCTTGGAAAGCCAGACGCCGAACAGGGACGCTTCCTCGTGGGAGAAGATCAGGTCATGGCCGCCCCGGACGAGGGCCAGGAAGGCCCGTCCGAGCAGCAGCGCGTCGAGGGGGATCTTCACCAGCGAGGGGCCGATCTTTATCGACCGCAGGCCGAGGAGGTTGGGCACGCGGAGTATTTTCAGGCCGGGGAATGCCCGGTCCTCGCCCAGCGGATAGGTCACGAGCGTCACCCCGTGACCGAGCGTGGACAGCGCCTTGAGCCGGAAGTAGACGCTGATGGGCGTGCCCCGGGCCTGGAAGAAGGGCTCGGGGGCGAGCATCAGGACGTTCATCTATTTTCCGGACGGAAGGCGCCTTTTGTCGGAATCCAGAACCTCGCGGATGAAATAGATGGTCTTGCCCGAGGCTTCGTGATAGGCGCGGACCTGGATCTCCGCCAGCAGGCCGATGGTCACGAGCTGGACGCCGAGCACGATGAGGAGGATGGCGCCCAGGAGCAGCGGCCGGTTGCTCAGTCCCACCTGCTGGAACAGGCGCTGGTAGGTCATGACCGCCAGCAGCACGGCGCCCGCCAGGCCGCTGATCAGGCCGATGAGCCCGAAGATCTGGAGCGGCCGGGTCGAGTAGCTCATCAGGAAGCGGAGCAGGACCATGTCCAGGATGACCTTGACGAAGCGGAAGATGTTGTACTTCGACTTGCCGTGGATGCGCGGACGGTGGTGGACCTCGATCTCGGCGATGCGCACTCCGATGTTGGAGGCGATGGCCGGGATGAAGCGGTGGAGCTCGCCGTAGAGCTTGATGCTCTTCACCACCTCGCTCCGGAACGCCTTCAGGGTGCAGCCGAAATCGTGGAGCCTGATGCCCGTGATCCGGGCGATCAGCCAGTTGGCCGCGTTCGAGGGCAGGCGGCGGGTCAGGAAGCGGTCCCGTCGCTTCCGGCGCCAGCCGTTGACGATGTCGTAACCCTCGGATATCTTGGCCAGCAGGCGGGGGATGTCCCGGGGGTCGTTTTGCAGGTCGGCGTCCAGGGTGACGATGATCTCTCCCCGGGCGTAATCGAACCCGGCGGACAGAGCCGCCGTCTGGCCGAAGTTCTTGCGCAGGCGCAGGACCTTGACCCGGCGGTCCTTCTTCTGCAGGCCGGCCAGGACGGCGAACGACCCGTCCCGGCTCCCGTCGTCGATGAACAGGATCTCGCAGCCGAATCCCAGGCCGTCGCAGACCCGGCGCAGCTCTCCATAGAGCGGCCCGAGGTTCTCCTCCTCGTTGTAGACGGGTACGATCAGGGACAGGCGCGGTGCGGGGGGTGTTTTCATCGCCGCCCATATTAGCATAAAGAAAGCCGAGG
>VGJG01000340.1 GCA_016867615.1 Candidatus Aminicenantota bacterium
GTTTTGGCCGCGACGGCCGGGACGGGCTGCGCCGACAGGAATTTTGTTCCCCGGGAAGCCGGGCGGACGGTCGTTCCCGGGATCGAGGTGTTTCTGGAGAAGCGGCTGGATTTGGTCCGGGGGAAGAAGGTCGGGCTGATCACCAATCCCACGGGCCTGGACTCGCGCCTGAGAAGCACGGCCGAGCTCCTGGCCCGGCATCCGGACTTTGAGCTCGTGGCCTTGTACGGCCCGGAGCACGGCGTGAGGGGGGACGTCCAGGCGGGGATCTATGTTCCCTTCGTCATCGACCCCAAGTTCAAGCTGCCCGTCTTCAGCCTCTACGGCCAGTCGATGAAGCCCGACCCGGGCATGCTCAAGAACGTCGACGCCTACATGCGCTCCTTCGATACGACCGATGACGGCAAGGCCCTGGAGAAGAACATGATCGGGAACGTGGAGGCCATGGTCTTCGACATCCAGGACATCGGGACGCGGGTCTACACCTACGCGGCCACCATGGCTTACGCCATGCAGTCCTGCGCCGAGGCGGGCATCCCCTTCATCGTCCTCGACAGGCCCAATCCCATCAACGGCCTGACGCTCGAGGGCCCTGTGCTGGAATACCCCGCCCTGGCCTCCTTCGTGGGGGTTTATCCCATCCCCCTGCGCCACGGCCTGACCGTCGGCGAGTTGGCCCGGCTGTTCAACGACAGGTTTCTGAGCAAGAAGGCCGACCTGACCGTCATCCCCATGGAGGGCTGGGAGAGGGACATGTGGTTCGACCAAACGGGTCTGCCCTGGGTGATCCCCTCGCCCAACATGCCCACTCCGGACACGGCGGCGGTGTATCCCGGACAGGTGATCCTGGAGGGCACGAACCTGTCCGAAGGCCGGGGAACGACCCGGCCTTTCGAGCTGTGCGGCGCGCCCTGGGTGGACGGCTATGAGCTGGCCCGCGTCCTGAACGGCCTGGGCCTCCCCGGCGTCGTGTTCCGCGAAGCCTGGTTCACTCCCGTTTTCTCCAAGTTCCAGGGCGAGCCGTGCGGAGGCGTTCAGATCCATGTCACGGACCGGGAGGTTTTTCGCCCGCTGGCCGTCTCCCTGAACATCCTGGCCCAAGTGCGACGCATGTATCCCCGTCGGTTCGAATTCATCGCCGATTATTTCGACAAGCTTCTGGGAACGTCTTCGGTGAGGATCGGGCTGGAGGAGGGACGCGAAGCCGCCGCCCTCCTCAGGGGATTAGAAAAAGACCTGGAGGATTTCCGCGCTCTGCGACGGGACTGTCTATTGTACTGACGATTAAAAAAGGAGCGAAGTATTACTTCTTGGCTCTCTTCCATTCCCTGTGGGTTGGCATCGCAAAGAGCTCAGCCGGCCTGACTGTCCGGGGCGATCATCGCGGGCTTAAGGCGCCGGATTCGCTCCGAAGCCCCCATAGCGGAGGGGGGTCCCGTCGGCTTGCCGACGGGGGGAACCGCCGGGACTGGTTCCCCAGGGGGCAAGGGGCGATTCCGGCGCCTCAACCCGGCTCGGCGATCATGTCCGGATAAAAGGCCTGCCGAGGCCGGCTGAGCCACACAAAATGGAAGAGAGCCTACTTCTTTTTCTTCTTGGCTCCGGATTCGACCTTGCTCTTGCGCTTCAGGTCTGCCCCGTGGGCGCGTTTAAAGGTCTGGATGTCCTTGAACCTCCCCTTACTGTCCCGCACGGCGTAGAGTTTCGTGCCCTTCGAGCTGCGGTGGGTCGTCCTTCTGATGGGCATTCTGGCCCTCCTTCGATAGATTTATAAACAGGATACTTCAGTCCGAAGGAGAACTCATCTTTCATAGACAAAAATCTTATGCTCCCCACCGGCGTCGTCCTCGAGGACGACGGAGCGGGTTTCGGATCCCTCCCATCCGGGGACGGTGTAATTGTGGCAGACCACCCGGGCGCCCGCAGCGAGCTGCTTCTCGAGACGGGGCCGCAGAAGCTCGTTGGACTCGGGCAGGAGATAGAGGGTCACCACGGTCGCGGGGGAGAAATCGGCCTTGAGGACATCCCGGACCAGGAAGCGGACGAGCGGCGTCACCCCGCGTTCCAGGGCATCGGCTTGCGCCCGCCGGATGAGGTCCCGGTCGATGTCGATGCCCACGCCCCGGGCGCCGTATCTTTGGGCGGCGGTGATGACGATCCTTCCGTCACCGCAGCCCAGGTCGTAGACCACGTCCGAGGCGGTGACTTCCACGAGCTCGAGCATCCGGTCGACCACGACCTGGGGGGTGGGCACGAAGGGCGCCAGGTCGGCGGCGTCCGTCCGGCCGTGCGACCCCAGAAAGATCTGGGGCCGGCCGTCCTCGTCGTAGCGGAAGGTGTAGGCCGAGCCCGGGTCGAGAGTGAAGGTCTGCTCTTCCAGGCCGTTGAAAAATCGGATCTCGAGCGCAACCTTCGTTCGATGGCGATGGACGGCCCGGGGCGCAATGACGCTCTCTCCGGCCGGCGGCTCCTTGCCGCGTGAGGGTGTCAGGCGGTAGGAGAGCCGGGAGCGGGTCAGGTTGCGGATGGTCGTTTCCTCCGTCCGCTCGGGGGACGGCGCGGTTTCCGCGCCCGGTTCGTTCTCCAGGGGCGGTCCGGGGGCCGGTCCCGGTGAAAGGAGGGCGAGGACCAGGCCGGTGACCGCCAGAAGGGCGCACAAAATCAGCGCCGCCTTAATTTTCATGGCAATTATTCTAACACGTCCGCATTATCGTTTCGGCCGTTTCCGACTTGGGGCGGCGCAAAGTCCGCCGTGAGATTTTGCCGATCCGGTCGAGGAGTGCTACAATCTCACGGATCAGGTCCATGTCAACGCCGGCCGGGGAGATGAAAAAAGCCGCGGCCCTGTCCGTGGCCGCCGCCTTAGGCCTCTGCGGGCTCAAGCTTATCGTCGGCTTGCTCACGGGCAGCCTGGGCATCCTGGCCGAGGCGGCGCACTCCGGGCTGGACCTGGCGGCCGCGGTCATCACTTACCTGGCCGTGCGCCTGTCGCTCAAACCGGCCGACCAGGACCATCCTTACGGACACGGAAAGATCGAGAATTTCTCGGCGCTCGTCGAGACGGGGCTTCTCTTCCTGACCTGCGCCTGGATCGTC
>VGJG01000341.1 GCA_016867615.1 Candidatus Aminicenantota bacterium
TATTCGCCGCAGGAGTCCGAACCGCAGCCCCCCGAACCCCTGCCCGTCCGGCGTCGGATCTTTTCCAGGTACTGCTGGTGATAATCCTCGGCGGGATAGAATTCGGCGGCGGGGACGACCTCGGTGACGACGGCCGCTTTGTACGCTCCCGAGCGGTCCAGCTCGGCCTTGACCCCGCGGGCCGTCTCCTCCTGGGCCGGGTTGAGGGTGAACACGGCCGAGCGGTATTGGGTCCCGACATCGGGACCCTGCCTGTCGCGCTGCGTGGGGTCATGAAGTTTGAAAAACAGGCGCACGAGCTCCTCGTAGCTCACCCGCCCGAGGTCGAAAACGACCCGGACGGCCTCGGCGTGACCGGTCTTGTCCGAGCAGACCTGCTTGTACGTGGGGTTTTGCGTCCTTCCCCCCGTATAGCCGACCTCCGTGGCGAGCACGCCCGGCACGCGGCGGAGCTTGTCCTCGACCCCCCAGAAACACCCGGCGGCGAAAATCGCCGTCTCGGTCCTTGTTCCCAGAGCGGCCTCCGCCTCCGGACCGGCCGGCTTGAAGTCCAGGGAAGCCGAATTGATGCAGTGATGAACGCCCGTCGGCTCCGGGCCGTCGTCGAACACGTGGCCGAGGTGCGAGCCGCAGGCGGCGCAGCGGACCTCGGTGCGGTTCATGAAATGGGAGCGGTCCTCGAAGAGCGCCACCGCCCCCGGCCGGACGGCATCGGTGAAGCTCGGCCAGCCCGTGCCGTGGTCGTACTTCGTCACCGAGGAAAACAGCGGATTGCCGCAGGCGGCGCAGACATACAGGCCCGGCCGGTAATGGTCGTTGTATTTTCCGGTAAAAGCGCGCTCCGTGCCGTTTTGTCTCAGCACCCGGTATTGTTCGGGCGTCAGGAGGGATTTCCACTCCTCGTCGGTCTTTTCGACTTTCTTGATCATGCTCTTTCCCTCCTCGGTCAATGAGGACACGGCGGACCCGCGGCGGCCGGCCAGGGAATGAAAACCCCAGGCCAGGAGGACGACGCCCAGGACGACCAACAGGCTGATTTTCTGGCTCTGTCTCATGCTTATATCCTATATTAACTATATATACTATATTATTAATATAAGACGGGAGCGGGATGTGTCAACGCCCCGGGTCGGGCGCGCTCTTTCCGAAACCGCCGCCGCGCCCCCTCAGCCGTGCCGCAGCCGCTTGTAGGCTTCCATGACCGACGGGGAGTTTGGGGAGGAGGCAGGACTCAATTCCCCTCTCTGAACCCTAACAGCGACGTCCGCCCCGCGGGCGCGGCATGAGGATGGCGCCCGAGCGGAAGTCCCCGAACACCTCGGCCCTTCCCTGGAGAAACAGCCGGCCGACGAGCGCCCCGGCGGCGGCGTCGAGCTCGTGGTCCGAGGCGTCGGCGCGCAGACCCCGGATTCCCAGTTTCGTCAGCCCGTGCCGCAGGCCCGCAAGGCTGCGCTTGGCCCTGGGGATGCCCCAGACGTCCAGAGCGCCGCCGGGGTAGATCTCGACGACCCCGACGCCCAGCCGCGCGACCCTGCGCTTCAAGCCGATTCCCCGGACCGTCAGAGCCCTCATGGGGCCGAGGGTGATGGGAAAAAACGGTATGCGTCGCCGGAGGAGCTCCTCGTCGGCCGGGCGGAGGTGCCGGCCCGTGCGCTCCTCCATGGAGCGTCGTCCCGGCGGAAGCGTCAGCGGGGCGTCAACGGCCGCCAGGTCGGGCTTGAGCGCTCTGACCAGGCTGAGGATTTCCCCGTCGGTATACAGAAGGAACGTTTCCGCCCGGAGACCGCGCAGGACGCAGACGCCCGTGGGCTTATGCTCCACGCCTCCCAGGTCCAGGCCCAGGACGCACAGAGGTTTCCCCGGTTGGCGATGCATCCGGGAAGAACCGGGTTGGCCGGCAACCGTCAACCTTTTTCTCGATAGTCCGTGTTTTTTCGAGCCGCACTGAAGCGCAGCTCGTCCCGTCCGAAATGATCGACGGGCGGCCGGAACCGGCGCGAGGACGGGTCGCGAGACATCGTGCCCACACCGCGCCCCGATGCAATTTCGGATGCAATTCCAGCCGAGGTTCCTGACTTCCGTTTTCTCCATCACGCCTGGTCTCTGTGCGTCCTTTTCGATCGGTCCGCCCTCAGCAATGCCCGCCAGGGAGAAAAAGGGACCTACCGTTTTTGCCGCCGGTCGTGGGCGTGCACCAGCCACTGGCGGGAGTAGCGGACTTTCTCCCGACGCCCCTCGCGGAAGTCCTTGTACTTGCTTCCCCGGGAGACGAGGACATCGGACACCACCCGCCCCTTCAGCCCCCGCCGCAGCTCCGCGCCGACCCTGCGCGTGTCGAAGAACGAGCAGGAGAAGATGTCGAAATACGCCTTTCCCTCGCCGGGGAAACAGTGAAGGCTGATGTGGCTTTCGGCGATCATGGTCAGGATGGAGACGACTCCCTTACCGCCTTTCCCGTTCCTGAGGCCGTAGGGCCGCATGATGGGCGTCATGCCGATGGCGTAGGGCAGGGTGTCGAAGTAGGCGAACAGGTCGTCCAGGGTCGCGGGCCCCCGGTAATCCTCGAAATCCAGCATGAGGTGGGGGCCGAAGTCCTTCTTCCGGTCGACGGCCGGACGGTCCAGGCGGAAGCCTTTTTTCCGCTCCACGAAATCGTGGAAATCCCTGTCCGAAGGAAAGGCCTCTTCGATGAATCCCCTGAGTTTCTTCGTATCAAAAGGCCGGGGATGGAGGAGGTCGCAGAAAACGACGCCCCGGTAGGAAAAGGTGTGGATCGTGAAATGCCCCCCGTCGAGGAAGACGAAGGCGCTGATGCCGCAGTCCTCGGGGACGATGCCGTTGTAGTAGGGCAGGACGAAGGGGGGCATGACCGTCCGCAGGCCGAGCTTGAGGGGGATCTCCTCCAGGAACTCGTGGACCAGGGCGATGTCGTCCAGCCGCGACCGGTAGCTGCCGTAGGCGTCGAACAGGAAGTGGTGCATGATGCCTGAATTATACTCCCAAAACATGAGTTTTTCGTGTAGAATTTCGCAGAATCGACCAGGAGGCAACGATGAGCCCAACGCGACGGATCAGACTCCTCA
>VGJG01000342.1 GCA_016867615.1 Candidatus Aminicenantota bacterium
AGATGTCGGCCGCTTCCTTGGTCAGGGAGGCGATGTCGTCGCGCCGGATGTGCTCCAGCCCGAACTTCCGGTTGCCGGCCATGAGCTGGCGCAGCCCCTGGCTGAGGCGCTTGAAGTAGGTGTAGACGCCGATGGCGCCCGTGGGCAGGTCCTTGAAGCGGTCGCCGTAGTAGAGCTTGAGCTCGGGGGAGGTGACGAAGATCTCGTCCACCGAGTAGCCGAAGCGCTCGACGTAGACCGGGATCTGGCTTTCGTTGATCCGCTTGCCGATCGTCTTGCCGACCATGGCCGCCGCCAGCGGGCTGCGGGCCATGCCCACGGCCTTGACGTAGGGCGCGCCCAGGGCCAGGGCCTTGAAGATCTGGTCCTCGAAGGTGATGCCGCCGCCGAAGACCGTGTCGGGCACGTACTCGCCGCGCCCGGCCAGGGTGTCGAGGTAGCGGTAGGTCAGCGACCAGATCTCGACGCTGGGGATGCCCCATTCGTTCATCATGCGCCAGGGGCTCATGCCCGTCCCGCCCCCGGCGCCGTCCACGGTCAGGAGGTCGATCTTGGCCTTGGAGGCGAACTTGACCGCCCGGGCGAGGTCGGCCGGCCGGTAGGCGCCCGTCTTGAGGAAGACGTGCTTGGCCCCGGCCCGGCGCAGCTCCTCGACCCGCTTCAGGAAGCCCTCCTCCTCGACCATGCCCAGCCGGGAGTGGCGCTCGAATTCCTTGAAGCTGCCCTTCTCGAAGGCTTTGATGACGTTCGGGTCCTCGGGATCGGGGAGGACGATGTAGCCGCGCCGGCGGAGCTCCTGGGCTTTCTTCAGGCTGTGGATCTTGACCTCGCCGCCGATGTCCTTGGCGCCCTGGCCCCATTTGAGCTCCACGGTGGTGACGCCCAGCTTGTCGACGGCGTATTCCTGGACGCCCAGGCGCGTGTCCTCGACGTTGGACTGGACGACGACCGTGCCGTAGCCGTCGTACCAGTCCTGGAAGGACTTGACCCTCATCTCCATGTCGGGCGAGCGGAGGACGCGTCCGTTCTTGATCTCCGACCCCTCGTCCATGGCGCAGACGTTCTCCCCCACGGTCAGGATGACTCCCGAGATGGCCGCGCCCGTTCCCAGGCCCGCCCAGTTCTGCTTGGCCACGTTGGTCGAGCCCATGCCCCCCAGGACGAAGGGCAGCTTGAGCTTGATGGACTTGTCGCGGCCGACGGCCGTCTCGACGCTGACTTTCTCGAAGGTCGCCACATCGGAGTCGGCCGCGCAGCCGTGGGCCCCGACGGCCGTGCCCATGATGCTGAAGTGGGACAGGTCGAAGGGGTATTCCTTCTCCGAGGCCGCGGTGATGATGCCGAAGGGCTGGGGGTAGAGGACCTCCGCGCCCCGGTAGGCCGACTTGCCGATTTCGCACATGCCGATGCAGCCGTCGACGCAGGTGACGCACATCCCGCTGAAGGGGCTGATCGAGCCTTCCGTCCGGTTCTTGGTCAGGGTCGCCGCGCTGCGGTTGAGTTTGGTATAAGACATGGTGACCTCCTTAAGGTTGCTGTCTATCGGGAATCCGTGAGTCGATGCCCATCGGTCGTCACTCCGGCTTGGCCGGCTCCGGTTCGGGCTCTCCGGCGGGACGGACGCACGTCCCGCACCGGCCGGCGTCGTACATCCAGCAATGGAGCTCGTCGAAATGCTCCAGGCAGGTGGGCTCCATCGTCAGGCAGGCGTTGCACAGGGCCGTCTCGGCCTGGGGACCTTGGCAGCGGAGCTGGCAGGCGGGGCAGATGTAGATGCAGCCGCCGCATTGACGGCACTCCTCGGAGCGCATGTCGAAGGGCGTGGAGATCTTTCTCTTATGACCCCGGTGCTGGAAGCCGATCGCCCGGCCGTCCATCTGCTCGGCGCATATCCGGACGCACAGGCCGCACAGGACGCATTCCTCGTTGCGGGGCTTGAATCGCTGGCGGGTGACGCCGTAGCGCGAGGCCAGGTCCTGGAGGACCTTGGACCCGGGCGCCGTGGAGAGCATGAGCTCGATCATCATCCGCCGGGCCTCGACGACCCGCCGGGTGTCCGTCCGGACGACCAGGCCCGGCTCGACCCGGTAGGTGCAGGAGGAGACGAGCCGTGTCCGGGGGAGCTCGCCGATCTCGACCAGGCACAGCCGGCAGCCGCCGTAGGGGCTCAGCCCCTCGTGGTAGCAGAGGGTGGGGATCTCCAGGCCGTAGAACTTGGCCGCCTCGAGGACGGTCCAGTGCTCCTCGGCCTGCACGTCGACGTTGTTGAGCTTGATGGTGATCATGAGGCCTTCCCCGTCGCTTTCTTGCCGTCCTCGGTCTCCAGGTCGCAGCGCAGGCAGCGCCGCGCCTCCCGGACGGCGAGGTCGCGCGTCAGTCCCAGCTCGACCTCCTCATGCCCGGTTTTTCTCCTGCCGGCCGGGAGATGGGGCATCTTCGGCCGTTTGGCCTTCTCGATCTCCTCCTCGCCGAGCATGACCGGCTCGACGTAGCGCGAGGGCCGGGTGAGCCGGCGGGCGCGGGCCAGGGGCCGCCCCTCGAGGTAGTCCTCGATCGACTGGGCGGCGGCCTTGCCCGCGGCGATGGCCTCCACGACGCTCGACGGCCCCGTGACCACGTCGCCGCCGGCGAAAACGCCCGGACGGGTGGTGGCCATGGTCACCGGGTCGGCGACGATCGTCCCCCATTCCGGGGAGAGGATCAGCCCGTCGCTCTCCTTGAGGAAGGGCGTGTAGGCCCTCTCGCTCAGGGCCAGGATGAGCGACTCGGCCGGCACCTGAAATTCCGAGCCGGGGATGGGCACGGGCCTGGCCCGGCCGCTCGCGTCCCTTTCCCCGAGCTTCATCCTCTGGCATTCCACGCCCACGACCCGGCCGTCCTTCGTCCGGACGCGGGTCGGAGCGGCCAGGAATTCGATCTTGACGCCCTCCTCGAAGGCCGCTTCGACCTCCTCGGGATAGGCGGGCATCTCTTTTCTCGTGCGGCGGTAGAGGATCGTGACTTTCTTGACCTTCTTGTCTCTCAGCGCCACGCGCGCCGCATCGACGGCCGAGTTCCCGCCGCCGATGACCGCC
>VGJG01000343.1 GCA_016867615.1 Candidatus Aminicenantota bacterium
CCGGCCCTGAAGGCCGGCTCGCCCCAGGAGACGAGCTCCCGGCGGAGCGCGTCGAGCCCGAGGTCGCGGATATCCTGGCTCGGCATCATCCGACCCACGGCTAACGGATCGTGACCATGAGCCACAGCAGGAGGAGGATCACGCCCACCAGCAGCCAGCTCACCCCGAACCCGAGCACGTCCCGGCGCCGGGGTTTCATGAACTCCCAGCTCGAACCCGGACGGAGCTTCTCCTTCTCGAAGCGGTCCGGCCGCCGCAGCGACTCCGCGACGTCCCGGGCGTCCTCCTCGGGCGTGCGCCCGACGGGCGTGTGGAGCTTGGCGAAAAACCGGTCGACGTCCGCCCGCGGCAGCCGCCGGGTGACGCCGCTGAGGAGGATGAGGAGGACGAAGGGGAACAGGGCGTCGATCAGGAACCGGACGGCCTGCAGTTGGGCCTTGGTGAACCCCCTGAAATCGACGCCCGTCCAGCTCAGGACCCAGACCTCGGCGTTGAACCGCCCCAGGCCGATCTTGGGCGAAGCGGGGTCGGAGGGGTCGCGCCTGGCCACCTGGTCGTAGAAAACGGCCGCGGGCGCGACGCGGAACGGCTTGCGGATCTCCTGTCCGGCCCGTTCCGCCAGGCCGGCCGCCACGTCCTCTCCGGTTGCCGGGACGGCGGCCAGGACCGTCCGCGGCCGCGTCTCGAGCAGGAAGGCCTCGTTCGTCCTGGCCCAGTCCAGCGATTGGAACAGGTTGGGGATGAGGGCGTAGAGCGTGAAGCAGACGACGACCTGGATGATGACCGCAGCCTTGGTCAGGCGCCGCCAGAGAAAACCCAGCCAGATCGCGGCGCCGAACACGGCCGGGAGGGAGATGAAGTACTTGAAGAGCTCGAGCAGGTTGCCGAAGAAGACGGCCGTGGCCACGCCGCCGAAGAGCTTGGCGGCGATGACGCCCCGGCCCACGGCGAGGTAGTGGCGCTCCGACTTTCCGGGAACGAAGGGCTGATACAGGTTGCGGATGAAGAGCGCCGCATAGGAGACCGAAGTCGCCCCGAGCGACGACATCCCCGCGGCCATGATGCCGGCCAGCATGAGGCCGATGGCGCCCGGGAAGAGCAGCCGGCCGGCCAAAGCGCCCCAGATGAGGTCCGGGTCGTGGACGGCGCCGCCGAACAGTCCCGCGGCCAGCAAGCCGGCCAGGGCCCAGAAGATCATCAGGAACCGCTTGAAGAACATACCGCTCAGCATGCCGATGCGGGCCGTCATCTCGTCCCGCGCCGAGCCGGCCGTCTGCATCATCGGCGCCGAGGCGATGATGGACACCAGGTTGGCCAGGGCCATGGCGGCGATCGTATACCAGGCGTACTCGCTCAGGGCCCCCGAGCCGAAGAGGTTGAACATATGGGCCGGAAGCTTGTCATGGAGGCCGGCGAACCCCCCCACCTGGGAGAGCCCCAGGGGGATGAGCATCACCGAAAAAACCACGATCAGGAAGCCCTGCACGACGTCCGTGACCGCGGCGGCGAAGAAGCCGCCCATCATCGTGTAGGCGGCCACGATGGCGGCGAAAACCAGATAGACGACCACGGGGTTGGTGTAGGAGATGCGGGATTTGAGCTCGCCCCGCTTGAAGCGGGAGTCGAGCTCCAGAAAACGCTCCTCTTCCCGGGCCTCGAGACCCGGACCCAGGCGGGCCTTCAGCCGCTGGTACTCGTCGTACAGCTCCACCTGGCGGCGCTCCTGGACGGTGAAGGCCGAGGGCGGCTTGGGAGTCAAGGCGGCGAACGTCTTGCCCACGACCAGGTAGCCGACCCCGCCGCCGACGAAGGCCATGAGCAGGGTGAACAGGGCGAAGGCGCCCCCCAGGAACCGGCTCCGGAAGCGCTCGGTGAACAAGTCGCCCATGGTCACCAGGCGCGTCCGCCGCAGAAAGGCCGTGGTGAACCAGTAGAAGGGGGTCAGGAACAGGACCAGATACTGGATCCACATGCCGCCGACGCCCTGACGGTAAATCTCGCGGGAAACGGCCGCGGCCTGCTCGACGTTGGTCGAGGAGCCGAAGTTGAGGAAAAACTGATAGAACTTGCCCAGGCGGCGGCCGGCGAGGAAGAAATCCCCCTGGTCCTTCGTGCGGCGGGCCGTCCAGCGGCCGATCCAGAGGATGACCACGCAGTAAAAAAGGAGGATGAGGACGTCCAGCCAATGCAGGCCCAGGATGCGCATCGGGTCGCTCGCGAAGCCCCCAGTTAATCACATCTTTTCCGCGCCTGTCAAAAAATGGAGGATGCTCCGGACGCAGCCCTGCGCAGCCGCCGTCCGCAACTCCCAGCCGCCCGAATGTCCATCCGCGGGAAAGGCCGGGAGGAAGGGTTGAGGCGCCCTGAGCGATTGGAACCGCGGAGGCGCCGCTGCCCTTCCTTCCGGCCTTGGGCAGCATCATGAAGACTGGGCCGCGTCAAATTCTCTGTCCCTCGCCTCGACATTCCTTGTTGACGCGAATGCTCACGAGGCCCCTCGGGACGAGGACTGGCCTCGGTCGAAGCAAATGAAGTACAATGCCCGCCGTTATGTCTTATCTGGGAGAGACGCTGGCCCTCGTTTCGGGCCTACTCTGGGCGGGGGCCGTCATCCTCTTCAAAGTGAGCGGCCGCACCGTGCCGCCCCTCGGCCTGAACCTGTTCAAGAGCCTACTCGGCCTCTCCCTGATGACCCTGACCATGCTCCTCGCCGGCCAGGAGGTTCTGCCGCGTCTGCCGGCCGGCGATTACATCCTCATCCTGGCCTCGGGCGCGATGGGCATCGCCGCCGCCGATACGATCTATCTCTTCAGCCTGAACGTTCTCGGGGCCAGCCCGGCCTCGGTCGTCGCCGCCCTCTACAGTCCCTTCGTCATCGTCCTGTCCCTGACGCTTCTCGGCGAGCGTCTGAACCTCCGCCAGTGGGGGGGGGTGCTCCTCATCCTGGCCGCCGTCCTGATCATCAGCTACCACAAGAGCGAGCAGGCTCTCTCCCGAAAACGCCTCTGGGCGGGGATCGCCCTGGGCGTCCTGGCGCAGCTCCTCACGGC
>VGJG01000344.1 GCA_016867615.1 Candidatus Aminicenantota bacterium
CGCTTCTCGGGGATGATGGCTTCCAGGCCTTGGAGCTCCGTCTCCAGGGATTTCAATTGCAGCTCGATCTTGTCCATTTCGCGCTTTTTCTGCCGGAGCTTGGACACCTCCGCTTCCAGCGTCCGTCTTTGCTCCTTGAGGGCCGAGAGCTGGACGGCCTTGGGCCGGTAGTACAGAAGGAAGAAGGCGCCCAGCACGAGCGCGGCCACGACAATGCTGACCAAGACGTTCTGTTGTTTCATGTCGACCTCTTCCTTGCCGGGGACGCGCGCTTGGGCGTCTTGGAAGCCTCCTCGGGAGGGGCTGGGAGGCCGTAGACGGCGTTGAGGCTGAACTCGAGGAAAGGCTCGTTCCGCTGGGTTCTCTGGGTGATCTCAACCAGGTTGACCGAGCTGAACAGCCCGCTTTTTTCCAGCTTGGCGATGTAATCGGCGATCGTGGTGTTGGAGACGGCCCGGCCCTTCATCCGCAGCAGCTGATTCTCATAGCTCACCTCGGTGAGCCAGACCCAGTCGGGCAGGTTGGCGCTCAGGTTGTCCATGATGCGCACGGCGATCTCCCGCTGGGATTTGAGCTGATTGATGAGGCCGATCTTCTTTTCCACGGTCGCTTTCCGGAATTCGAGCTGCTCGAGCTTGACGAGGACGTTGGTCAATTTGCGCTTGTCGTCCTCGGCCAGGCGGAGCAGCCTCTTCTCCCGGGCCGTGGACTGTTGCTGCGTCAGGGCCGCAGCGGCCAGGGCCACCACCGCCAGGAGCAGGACCAGCGACGGAGTGGAGGACTTGCGCGGCGTCTCCAGGGCGGGCTCCCTGCCCGGCGCCTCCAGCGGAGGGGTGATGAGGATGTCTTTTTTCTCGGGCCTAAAAAGGTTGATGCGTATCATTTTTGTTTATCCATGGTTCGGGTGGCGAGGCCGGTGGCCACGGCGAAGACGAGGGGCAGCTTCTGGTAGTAGGCGGGGTTGAGACGGCTCTCGTTGTAGCGTATGTGTCGAAAGGGGTCGAGCAGCCGCGTGGGCGTCTGGAACGCCCTCTCGAAAGCGCCCGTCATCCTCTTCAGGCCGGCCAGTCCTCCGCTGAGAAAGATGGATTCGATTCTTTTCATCCGGCTGTTCTCGCCGGTGTAATAAGAGAGGGTTTTATCGACCTCCACGAGCATATCGCCTATGTTCCGCTCCAGGATGTCGTTGAACTGCTCCGGGTTGTGGGCTCCGGCCGGAGCCCCCTGGAGGAGCTTCTCGGCTTCCTCGAAGCTGATGTCCATCTCCTTGCTCAGGTTTTCGGTGAAGAAGAACCCCCCCAGGTCCAGGTCGCGGAACATCTGGGGGATGCCGCGCTCGATGACCACGATGTTGGTCACATGGGCGCCCAGGTTCACCAGGGCGACCGTCTTTTCCCGGAAGAGCTCGGGGTAGTTGATCTCATAGGAGTTCATCAGGCCGAACCCGTCCACCTCGACGGCCATGAGGTTCTTCCGGGCCTGATAGACCACGCTGCTGTAGGAGGTGATCTTTTCTTTTTTGACGGCCACGAGCAGGATCTCCAGGTTGTCCTCGGGAGAGGCGGGATTGGGGTTGAGGACGGCGTAGTCGACGCTCGTCTCCTCGAAGGGATAGGGGATGTTGTGCTTGGCCTCCCAGACGATGGATTCGGCCATTTCCTCGGGCTTCATCTGCGGCAGGGCGATCTTCTTGATGATGACCGAGCTTCCGGACAGCGAGATGAGGACGTTCTTGTTGGCGATCTTGCCCGCGGTCAGGGCCGCGTTGAGGGCATCGGCCACGGCGGCGCTGTCGATGATCGTCCCCTCGACGATGGCGTCCCGCGGCAGGGTCGCGTGTCCGGCCCGGGCGACCTGGTAGCGGATCGAATCGCCCTTGGCCTTGATGTCGAGCTCCACGGCCTTGACGGCATAAGAGCCGATATCCACGGCGACGACGTTTTTGCTCTTTCCCAGTGCGAACATCTTCTTCACTCCGGCTTAGGATATAGACCTCTCGGCGCGTCTTTTTTTCTCATCGAGGTTGCTCTCGACGATCGGGGGCACGAGGTCCCGGATGCAGCCGCCCAGCCGGTGCACTTCCTTGACCATGTTCGAGCTGAGGAACGTGTATCGGACGCTGGGCATCATGAAGAACGTTTCCAGGTCCGGGTTGAGCTTGTGGTTCATGAGGGCCATTTGGAATTCGTACTCAAAATCGGACACGGCCCTCAGGCCCCGGATGACGACTCGGGCGTCATGATTCCGGGCGAAGTCCACGAGGAGCCCCTGGAAGGACATGACTTCCACGCGCGGTTCGCCGGAGAAAATCTCCCCGATCATGGCCATGCGTTCCGCGACGGTGAACAGGGGCTCCTTGACAGGATTCTCCAGCACGGCGATCAGGATCCGGTCGAAGATCTTCAGTCCCCGGGTGATGATGTCCACGTGGCCGTTGGTGATGGGGTCGAACGAGCCGGGATAGATCGCCCTTCTGTCCCGCTCGCCGCAGGCAAGAGCGGTCATCCCTTCCTTCTGGTCATGAGGCATTATGGCACCGTGATTGGGCTCATTATATGCCCCGCTCCCCGGCCGACAATCACCTAAGACGATGAATCCAAGGGTGATTTTTCATTTTCCGCCCTCACCCATAGGGGTGAGGCGGAAAAGTGCGGGTTCGGCCGGCAGGCAAGAGCACGGCCGTCCGGGCCTTGATTTTTTACAAATCTTTGATATAAATAAAGATAATTCGAACGTGGGAGGTCTCGTGTCGGGAGAAGCCAAAAAGGCGGTCGGCCTCATTCTCCTGTTCCTCGGGACGGCCGGGAGTAGCCTTCTCGACGGCCGGGATTATGACCTTTTGCGGCGCCGGATGGTGGCTTTTCAGCTCGCCGGGAGGGACATTGCCGATGCGCGGGTGCTGGAGGCCATGGGCCAAGTGCCTCGCCATCTCTTTGTCGGGCCGGCCTTTCGGGACCGGGCCTACGAGGATTATCCCCTGCCCATCGATGAGGGCCAGACCATCTCCCAGCCCTACATCGTGGCCTTCATGACCCA
>VGJG01000345.1 GCA_016867615.1 Candidatus Aminicenantota bacterium
CGCCGTGTAGGACGCCCAGTTCCACCAGCCCACTTCGCCCAGGAGGCGCAGGTTGTCCCGAGCCGCCCATTCGACCCCGAAGCCCGCGGCGGCCGGCCGGGTGAAGCGCGACGCGCCCTCGGCCTCGATGCGGATGTCCGTCCCGCCGCCCGGGGCCTGGTAGCGGAGCAGGCTCCGGGTGTCGGCGGAGAGGCCGTAGGGCGTGCGGAAAGCCGCCGTCATGCTGACCCGCTCGGAGAGACGCCACACGACCCCGCCGTTCAGGTAGAAGCCCTCCAGGTCCCTCGAGCGTTCATCGGTGATGGTCACCGTCCGGGGCGACGCGTTCCATCTGTCCGTCATCTCCCATGCCCAGCGGCCGGAGACGAGGTTTGCTCCCAGGCCCAGGGAGAATCCGGGGAACAGCTCCCGGGCCAGGGAGACGTTCCAGGCGCGGAGATAGCCCTCCTGGTGGAAAGTGAATAGGGCATTGTAGGAGGCGGCGCCGGCTTCGACGTAAGGCCGGTCGTAGATCTCGATCAGCCCCGCGCCCAGGCCGATGACCCAGCCCTTGAGGTTCAGGGTCAGGGCGGCGAAGTCGAGGGCGAGGGTGTCCAGGGGCAGGTTCTCCGTGGAAGAGATGGGACCGGTGTTCACCGGGCCGAAGCGGAACAGGGAGGCGGAATGGAGCCCGCCGCCGAGCGAGACGCTCAGGCCCGGCAGACGGACGGCCTGCGCCGGGTTGGCGAAGATCACGGACGCGTCGTCGCCCGGGGCGAAGAGCGACGCCCCGCGGCCGAGCGCCGCCGCTCCCGGAGCGCCGAAGAGGTTCCAGGTTGCGAGCGGGGCCTCCTCCTCGTATTGGCCCATGACCGTCTGGCCGCGGGCGGAGGAGGGGAGGAGGACGAGGGTCAGGCCGAGAATGAGGACGAACGTCGGAGCGGTGTTTTCTTTTTTCACCCGACCATTCTACCTTCGGGCGGGCTGCCGTTCAATCCGGGGCGGGGCGCCCGGTCCCGGCGCCGGGCTTCAGACGCGGCGCCTCCGGCCAACAGAAAACATTCCAGGCGATTGATGCCGGACTTGTCGCCATCCAAAGCGGTCTCATGCGACCGCACTCCAGAGCGCACTTGCGCCCGCGCGGGCGGTGTTTTAAGAGGGGAGATGGATGAGGCTCCTTAAGCTGAGGGCATGTTGCAAACGGGCCGGGGGTGTGCTATAGAAAAGGCCTTTTGGAGCCCTTATGACCAAGAAAAGCGAGCGAAAAGTCAAAATCATCGGCACGGGAATGTACGTGCCCGACAAGGTGCTGACGAATGCCGACCTGGAAAAAATGGTCGACACCACCGACGAGTGGATCGTGACCCGCACGGGCATCCGCGAGCGCCGCATCGCCGCCAAGGACCAGGCCACGTCCGACCTGGCCCTCCTCGCCTCCCGCCGGGCCCTGAAATCCGCCCGTCTCGAGCCCCAGGACATCGACGTTATCATCGTCGCCACCCACACGCCGGACCACTATTTTCCGGCCACGGCCTGCCTTTTGCAGGCCGGCCTCAAGGCCGGCCTCATTCCGGCCTTCGACCTCGTCGGCGGCTGCACGGGCTTCCTCTACGCCCTGATCGTGGCCGAGGGTCTGATCCTGGGGGGCGTCGTCCGGCGCGCGCTGGTCGTGGGCGCGGAGATGCTCACCCGGATCACGAACTGGGAGGACCGCAACACCTGTGTCCTGTTCGGCGACGGCGCCGGGGCGGTCGTCCTCGAGGAGAGCAAGGACGAGTCCGGCATGCTGTCCCACTTCTGGCAGGCTGACGGCAACCTCGGGCCGCTTCTCATCCTGCCCGCCGGCGGGTCGAAGGTTCCCGCCTGCCACGACACCGTGGCCAAGAGGCAGCACACGCTCCACATGAAGGGCAACGAGGTCTTCAAGCATGCCGTGAAGCGCATGGCCGAGGCGGGCGAGGAGGTCCTGAAGCGGGCGGGAGTCAAGAAGGACGCCGTGGACTGGCTCATCCCCCACCAGGCCAACATGCGCATCATCGAGGCTACGGGCGAGCGGCTGGGCATCCCCCGGGAGAAGGTCTACGTCAACATCCACCGCTTCGGCAACGTCTCGGTGGCCTGCATCCCCATGGCCCTCGACGAGCTCAACCAGGCCGGCAATCTCAAGAAGGGGAACATCGTTCTCCTCGACGCCTTCGGCGCCGGGTTCACCTGGGCGGCCGTCGCCCTCCGCTGGTGAATAAAGAGGTCCCCTGTCCCTTCAAAATCATCCAATCGTTTCTTCGAGGAGCTGTTGCGTAAGGGTAAAGGCATGAGAAGCGGAGTGCGGAGCCAATCCGGCGCTTAAAGCTTCGGACTGACTCCTTGGCATTGCCAGGTCTAGTTAAAAAAGTGGAAAGTGTAGACGCGACCCCGTCTTAGGTTGTGCCCCGTCTTAGGTTGACGATGCTGCACGACGAGAAAGCCTGCCGCGGCTGCCGGTCCTGCCTGGTCGTCTGCCCGCAGGAAGCCATCCGAGTGGATGACTCCGGCCGCGTCGCGATCGACCGCTCCCGCTGTGTCGAATGCGGCACCTGCGCCCGGTCCGGGATCTGTCCCCAAGGGACGTTCGGGCCCGAGCCGCTGTCCTGGCCCCGAAGTCTCAGGGCGCTGTTCAGCGACCCCCTGACGGTCCACCAGGAGACGCGCGTCCCGGGCCGGGGGACGGAGGAGATGAAGACCAACGATGTGACCGGCCGCCTTGCGCCCGGAATGTTCGGCGTCTCGGTCGAGGTCGGCCGCCCCTCGCTGTCGGCGTCCTTCCGGGACATCGAAACCCTGACCCGGGCCTGCGCGTCCCTGGGCGTGCGGTTCGAGGTCGACAACCCGGTCACCGCCCTCATGACCGACCTCTCGCGGGGGACCCTCAGGCCCGACATCCTCGAGGAGCGGGTCCTATCGGCGCTCATCGAGTTCAAGGTCGAGGAAGTCCGCCTGCCCGCCCTGCTCTTCGGCCTGGCCGAAGCCGCGGATGCGCTCGAAACGGTGTTCAGCCTGAGCCTCAGCGGACTCCTG
>VGJG01000346.1 GCA_016867615.1 Candidatus Aminicenantota bacterium
TCTTCGCCCTGAAAAAAGTCTCGGAGAATGCCTCGGGATTCGACCCCGCGGTCTCGATCTCCCTCGAGGAAGCCCGAAAGATCGACCCCTTCATCAAGCCCGGAGACGCCCTGGAATTGGACCTCCCGGCCGACACCCTGGGCCGCATCGCCGCTCAGGCGGCCAAGCAGGTCATCCTCCAGAAGGTCCGGGATGCCGAGCAGGAGAAGATTTATGAGGATTTCGCTCCCCGCCAGGGTGAGGTCGTAAGCGGCATCGTCCGGAGGGTCGAGGCGTCGGGGGCCGTCCTGGAGATGTACCAAACGGAGGGCGTCCTTCCCCAGAGAGAGCAGCTTCCCCAGGACGCCTTCGTCAGGGGAGAACGGGTCAAGGCCGTCATCAGCCATGTCCAGATGGGCTCCCGCGGCGCCCAGATCTTTCTCTCCCGCACCAGTCCCCGCTTCCTGGCCAAGCTCATGGAGCTCGAGATCCCCGAGATCGCCAACAACATCATCCTCATCAAGAACATCGTCCGCCAGCCGGGAGAGCGGGCCAAAGTGGCGGTCTTCACTCAGGACCGGGACGTCGATCCCGTGGGAGCCTGCATCGGGCCCAAAGGCAGCCGCATCCTGGCCCTCAGCAAGGAGCTCCAGGGAGAAAAGATCGACATCATCTCCTGGTCCCCGAACCCCGTCGTCTTCGCCAAGGCGGCCCTCAGCCCGGCCCGCGCGGCCCGCGTCGACATCGAAAACGAGGGAGAAAAGACCATTCAGGCTCTGATGCCGGCCGACCAGCTGTCACTGGCCATCGGAAAAAAAGGAATCAACGTCAAGCTGGCCTCCAAACTGGTCGGCTGGAAAATCGCGATAAAAGAGATGGAATCATGAACGACAAAGCACATCCCAAGCCCAAGGCGCCCCTCAAACCCGCGACGAAGGACGCCGCCACGAAAAAACCCCAAGCTCCCCTACCGGCCAAGCCTTCGGCGGCTTCCTCCCTCAAGCCCCCGCTCCCCAAGCCGTCCGCGCCCGTTGCGTCCAAGCCAGCTCCTCCGGCGGCCAAAACCCCTTCCCCGGTCAGGCCCGTCTCTCCGGCCGCATCCAGGCCGTCCGCGGCCGTAAAATCCCCCGTCGCTCCCGCTCCTCACCAAGCCGCGCGACCGGCCGCAAGACCCACTCCTTCCCCCG
Source organism: Candidatus Aminicenantota bacterium (assembly GCA_016867615.1). Lineage (GTDB taxonomy): Bacteria > Acidobacteriota > Aminicenantia > Aminicenantales > JAFGAV01 > JAFGAV01. Next base: position 1,167 of record VGJG01000346.1, read on the forward strand.
CTCCGCGGACGGTTCCCCCTCCAGGCTTCCGTCCCGCCGCGGGCCCGGCCAAACCGGCTCCCAAGGCGGTCAAGCCGCCGGAAAAAATCGTCAAACCGGCCCCCCCGGTCCCCAGGCTCCAGATTGTCGTAACGGAGGGGACGGATATCAAGGCGCTGTGCGACCGGGCCCGCACCACGCCCAAAGTCCTCCTGGACAAGTTGAGCGTCAGGGGGATCAGGCTCTCGGCCGGCGACGTCGTCGAGGAACACATGATCGGCCTTCTGTCCCGGGAGATGGGGCATGACCTGGAGTGGGTGAGCATCGAAGAGGCCGCGCTCCGGGAGGCCGATCGCAACCCCGAGCAAAAAACCCTGCGCCCGCCGGTGGTGACCATCATGGGGCATGTCGACCACGGCAAGACCACCCTCCTGGACGCCATCCGGTCCTCGAACCTCGTGGACAAGGAATCGGGAGGGATCACCCAGCACATCGGGGCCTATCAAGTCCGGTCGGGATCCCGGCAGATCACCTTCATCGACACGCCCGGCCACGAGGCATTCACCCGCCTCCGCAGCCGCGGGGCGCGCGTAACGGACATCGTCATCCTGGTCGTGGCCGCCGACGAGGGCCTCATGCCCCAAGCCCGGGAGGCCATCAGCCACGCCCGCGCGGCCGGCGTGCCCATCATCGTCGCGGTCAATAAGATCGATAAGCCCGAAGCCAACACCGAGCGGGTGAAGCAGCAGCTGTCCAAGGAGGGCCTGCTCGTCGAGTCCTGGGGCGGTCAGGTGGTGAGCGTCGACATCTCGGCCAAGGAGAAGAAGAACATCAAGGAGCTCCTGGAGATGGTCCTGCTCGTCGCGGACCTCCAGGAGATCAAGGGCAACCCCTCGGTTCCGGCCCAGGGCGTCGTCCTCGAAGCGCGCCTTGACTCCAAGAAAGGCCCCCTGGCGACGGTCCTGGTCCGGCAGGGCTCCCTGTCCCTCGGCCAATCCTTTATCTCCGGGACGGCCTCGGGCAAGGTCCGGGCCCTGTTCGACGAAAAAGGCCTTCCCCTGAAGACGGCGGGCATGTCGACTCCGGTCGAGGTCCTGGGCTTCGCCGAAGTGCCCGAGGCGGGAGAGGCGTTCCAGGTGGTGTCCGGCCAGGAAGAGGCCCGGAGGATCGCCGCCGCCCGGCTCGCCCGTCGCAAAAAACCCGAGCCGGAGAAAGCGCCCCAGGCCAGCCTGGACGAGCTCTTCAAGCGCATCGATGAGGGGGTGGTCAAGGACCTGAGCCTGGTGGTCAAGGCCGACGTTCAGGGCTCGGTCGAAGTCCTCCGCGACCTCCTTCCGGGATTGAGCACGGAACAGGTCAAGATCAAGATCGTCCATGCCGGCACGGGGGTCATCACCGACTCCGACGTCCTGCTGGCCTCGGCCTCGAAGGCCGTCGTCCTGGGCTACAACATCAAGGCCGGCCAGAACACGATCGAGCTGGCCAAGCAGGAGAACGTCGAGATCCGGACCTACAGCGTCATCTACAAGCTCACCGACGACCTCAAGAAGGCCGTAATCGGACTGCTCGAGCCCGTCGTCCGGGAGGTCACCCTGGGACGGGCCGAGGTGCGCAAGATCTTCCGCATCCCCAAGGTGGGGGTCATCGCCGGCTGCTACGTCACGGAGGGCAAGATCCAGCGGGGCGCCGAAGCCCGGATCCTCAGGGACAAGGCGGTTGTGTTCAAAGCCCGGATCACCTCCCTGAAGCACATCAAGGAATCCGTGACCGAAGTCCAGAAGAATTTCGAGTGCGGCATCGGGCTGGACCGGGCCAAGGACATCCTGGAGGGCGACGTCATCGAGGCCTCCATCACCGAGACCGTCGCC
>VGJG01000347.1 GCA_016867615.1 Candidatus Aminicenantota bacterium
CTCCCCCTCATTGTCCTTGAAAACCCGTCCTCTGACAAGAAGGCCCCCCTCCCCTCACAGGGCGCGGACGATGAGATAGGCGCCCAGGACGACCAGCAGCAGCCCCATGGCCCGGCTGATGAGCATCATCACCGGCGGCTTGAGGACGTTCCCCGAGCGGGAGAAGAGGTAGCACTTGGCCATGTCCAGGCTGACGCAGGTCATGAACAGCCCGGCGATGAACAGGGGCAGGTCTTCGTTCTCGATCCGCAGGTTGAGGTGGGCCAGGCTGAGGATGTTGAGCCAGAAGAAGAGCCCGATGGGGTTGGTCAGGTTCAGGACGAAGCCCCGGATGTAGCGCGACAGGGCCGGGGGCATCTTCGGCAGGCGGATGCGCCGCGTTTCTTCCGCGCGGGGAGCCAGGAAAAAGCTCTTGTGGCTGCGGATGATCTTGATCGTTCCCCAGGTGATGATCAGCAGGCCGTTGAACAGGGACAGGGCGAGACGCAGAGAGGGGGCGTTGAGGAACCGGACGAACCCCAGGTAGCTGATGACGACGATCGTCAGGGCGCAGGAGTAGAGCCCGTAGACGACCGAGGCGCAGGCCTTGTAGCCGCTGCGCAGGCCGCAATCCATCTGGGCGATGAGGCCCGGCCCCACGCCCAGGATGAGGGGCAGGGCGACGAGCATTCCCTGGAAAAAGGCGAGCATCTTCGGGGAGCCTCCGCGCGTCTCTCTTTGGTTATTGAACCCGCCATCGCCGGCCCGCGGGGCCGAAGGCGGAAAAGGCACATTAGCACACCCCCCCCGCCGTTTCAACCCGGGTGAGGCGGCGGGGGGGGCCGCCGGCGCCGATTGTTTTTCCCGGCGGAGCGTTTATAATAAGAGCCCGGGAAAGGAGGACCCATGGCCGACATCGCCCGCATCGAATCCCGCGAGGACGCCCTGGCGCTTCTGGCCGTGGCCCTGAAGCACGAATGGGCGGTCTCGCTCGAATACCTCATCCACGCCTACTCCATGCCCAAGGGCCGGTATCTCTACGACGACCCCGTGGTCTCGGCCCGGCTGGACATACGGGGCCAGACCATCCAGATCGGCATCGACGAGATGTACCACGCCCTGCAGATGGGATATGTCATCCGTCAGCTGGGGGGCGAACCGTCCTTCGAGGTCGATGAGGTCGTCCGCCATCCGCGCATCGCCGACAACCTCGTCCGCGACAAGAAGACCGAAGACCTGGTGACGGGGCTGTACCAGAAGCCGAAATACAAGGACCTCTTCCTGCCCGAGGTGGAGAACATGTTCTGGAACATCTCCTACGACGAGGTCCGCCACTCGCGCCAGTTCGCGGCCATGATCGACGCCCTGCGGGACTCCCCCGACGCCGACGCCCGCTGCCTCCAGCCCGACCCGAAGGCCGAGGAGCGGGAGGAGGTCGCGCTCCTTCACGACATCACCCGCGCCGAGAACGAGCTCATGCACCGCTACCTGTACTACGTGCTCCTCTTCCACGAGCACCAAGACCTCGGGGCCGGATGTTCAAGAACTCGGTGGACCACATGCGCCACTGGGACAAGAACTCGGGCATCCTCATCAAGCTCGGCAGCCTGATCCGGGTGGAGAACGCCGAGCGGCTGCCCGACGGGAGCGAGCGCAGCCTCGCGTCCATGCCCGCATCCTTCCCCGGCCGCGACCGCCTCTCGGCCCTGGAGACGCTCGTCCCGGCCGAGAACAAGCTCATCGTCGACTACGAACGGCTGATCAAGCTCGTCCCCGAGGGGGAAGTGAGGGACCAGCTCAAAATCCACCTTCTCCAGAACCGGGAGCACCTCTTCACCCAGGAGGCCCTGCTGCGGAACGCCCGGAAGATCAAGGGGCTGAGCTAGGGGAGCCGGGCGCCGGAGGCACGCCATGGAAGCCGTACTGGCCATAGACAGCCTGCGCAAGTCCTTCTCCCCGGGCTTCATCCCCCGGCGGCGGGAGATCCTCAAGGGCGTGTCCCTCGAGGTCGCGCCGGGCGAGATCTTCGGCTACCTCGGTCCCAACGGCGCGGGCAAGACGACCACCCTCAAGTGCCTCCTGGGCCTCGTCTTCCCCGACTCGGGCTCCCTGACCCTGTTCGGCCGCCCCCATCTGTCCCTCCAGGCCAGACAGCGCCTCGGCTACCTCCCGGAGAGCCCCTATTTCTACGACCACTTGACCGCCCTCGAATTCATGGACTTCACCGCCCGGCTGTTCGGCATCGGGAAAAAGAAGCGCCAGGAGCGCATCGCCGGGCTGCTGGAGCGGGTCGGGCTGGCGGACGCGGGACGGACCCCCCTGCGCAAGTTCTCCCGGGGCATGCTCCAGCGCGCCGGCCTGGCCCAGGCCCTGGTGAACGACCCCGACCTCCTCATCCTCGACGAGCCGCTGGGGGGCCTGGACCCCATCGGACGCAAGGAGTTGCGGGACATCATCCTCGAGCAGAAGAAGCAGGGCAAGACGGTCTTCCTCTGCTCGCACATCCTCCAGGACATCGAGATGATCTGCGACCGGGTGGCCATCCTGGTCTCCGGCCGGGTGATGAGCTCGGGGCGCCTGCGGGACCTCGTCTCGGAAAAGGTCGTGTTCACCGAGGTCGAGATCTCGGGCCTGAAACGGGAGGAGCTGGCCGGATTGGGGGAAAGCCTGGCCGGGCAGGAGGGCCGGGTGCTGCTCAAGGTCGTCGGCGAGGACAAGGTGGAGGAGGTCCTGGCCCTCGTCCTGCGCCGCAAGGGGCGCGTCCACTCGCTCCTGCCGCGCACCCTGACCCTCGAGGATCTCTTCCTGGACATGGTGAAATCGTCATGAGCCGCATCGGCATCATCGCCCTCAACACCTTCCGCGAGGCCGTCCGCGACCGGGTCCTGTATCTCCTCCTGTTCTTCGCCGGCGCGACCATCGTCCTGTCCCGCGTCCTGTCCCTGCTGACCGTGAGCGACCGGCTCAAGGTGATCATGGACGTCGGCCTGGCCGCCCTGTCGTTCT
>VGJG01000348.1 GCA_016867615.1 Candidatus Aminicenantota bacterium
GGAGCCCGACATGACCGCAGCGACCCCCCCGGCGGACGCCGCCAAGCAGAAATTTCCGGCCACCTTCTGGACGGCCAACACCATCGAGCTCTTCGAGAGAGCGGCCTACTATGCCATGGCCTCCTTCATGGTCATCTTCCTCAAGGAGACTCTGGGCTTCAAGCCCACCCTGGCCACCTTCCTCAACGGCACGCTTCTCTGGGGCCTGATCTACTTCCTGCCCATCCTGTCCGGAACGCTGGCCGACAAGTTCGGCTACAAGCGGTCGCTCAGCGTGGCCTTCGTGATCATCAGCCTCGGCTATTTCCTCCTGGCCGGCACGGTACGCCTGGCGCCGCTCCTCTCCGGAGGACGCGGGTCCCTTCTGCCGACCTACCTCCTCATGGCCGTCACGGGGATCATCCTCATCGGCGTCGGCGGCTCGATCGTCAAGCCCTGCATCGGCGGCACGGTCCAGAAGACGGCCGGGCAGCGGGCCACGCTCGCCTTCGGCATCTTCTACATGGTCATCAACATCGGCTCCGTCACGGGGCGCATCATCGCCTATTTCGTCCGCCGCGGCGGCTTCAGCCTCAAGGGGCTCTTCGAGCTGCGCTTGGAGACGATCTTCGGCGTGGCCGGCATCCCCAAGATTTTCGTCGTCTCCACGGCCTTCGCCCTCCTCGGCCTCCTCGTCACCCTCGTTCTCTTCCGCGAGCCGCAGTACGAGGGCGACGGACGCAGCGACGGGCGGACGGCTCCCAAGCGCACCCTGAAACAGGCCCTGCTGGGCATCTTCACCGTCCTGGGCAACGTGCGCTTCGTGTTCTTCATCCTGGTCATCGCCATGTTCTGGTTCCTCTACATCCAGCTCTACAACCTCATGCCCCTCTTCCTGCGCCACATCGACCCCAACGCGCCCGTCGAGCTCTACACCCTGGCCAACCCGGTGATGATCGTCCTGCTGCAGATGGTCATCACCCGGCTGGTCAAGCGCTGGACGCCCGTGCAGTCCATCATGATCGGGGCCGGGGTGGTGACCGTGGGCATGCTGGTCAACGTCATCCCCCCGCTCATCACTTCGGACATCTACCGCCAGGTTCACGTCGGCTCGTTCGTCCTGCCCCTGGCCGGACTGTTTCTCCTGATTTCGATCGCCTCCATGGCCCTGGGCGAGATGATGGCCTCGCCGCGCATCCTGGAGTACATCGGGGCCATCGCCCCCCGCGGGCAGGAGGGACTCTATCTGGGCTACGCCAACCTGCCCATCGCCCTGGCCTCGATCGTCGGCGGACCGGTCGGCGGCCGGATGTTCGAGCATTTCATCTCCGACCGCGTCGACCAGGGCCTGCCTCCCCAGACGATCCCCATCTGGCTCATCATCGGCGGTATTGGGCTGGCGGCCATGATCCTTCTTTACGTATACGACAGGATCGTCCTGCGCCCGGCGAAGGAGAGAACATCATGAGCCTTCCCCTCTTTCAAGTGGACGCCTTCACCTCCAAACCCTACCGCGGCAACCCGGCGGCGGTCTGTCTCCTCGACCGCCCGGCGTCCTCCTCCTGGATGCAGATGGTCGCCGCGGAGATGAACCTTTCGGAGACGGCTTTTCTGCTTCCAGAAAGAGGCGGATTCCGGCTTCGCTGGTTCACGCCCCGGGTCGAAGTCAAGCTCTGCGGGCACGCCACGCTGGCTTCGGCCCATGTCTTGTGGGAAGAAGGCATTCTGCCCCCGGCGGCCGAGGCGCGCTTCCGGACACGGAGCGGCCTTCTCACCGCCGCGCGCCGCGGGCGCTGGATCGAGCTCGATTTCCCCTCGCGGCCGGCGGGCCCCGCCCCGGCGGCTTGGGCCGCGGGGCTGTCCGAAGCCCTCAAAGTGAAGCCCGTTTTCATCGGCCGAAGCGTCGAGGACGCCCTGCTGGAGATCGCCGGCGAAGACCGGGTGCGGGAGTTGTGGCCGGACCTCGTCCGGATCGAACGGCTCCCCGTCCGGGGCGTCATCGTCACCAGCCGCGCCGCGGCCTCGTCCAGGGGTTACGATTTCGTCTCCCGCTTCTTCGCCCCGGCCGTGGGCGTCGACGAGGACCCGGTCACGGGCTCGGCTCACTGCGTCCTCGGACCTTACTGGGCGGCCAAGCTGGGCAAGAAGGCGATGACGGCCTGCCAGGTCTCTCCCCGCGGCGGTATCCTGAAGGTCAAGCCGGCGGGAGACCGGGTGAAGATCGCCGGGCGGGCGGTGACCGTCTTCCGCGCCGCCCTGCGGCCCCCCGGACAGTAGGGCCCTCTTCCCGGGCCCTCCCGCCCTCACCCCCCGGGCGCATCGATCGGGCGCCCGGTTAAAAATTCACGTAAAACTGATACGGCGCTCCATAGGCCACGCCGAAATTGTCCACGAACAGGACGGGCTGGGCGACAAGATAGGACGTGGCCTGCTTGTAGACCTGCCCTTGGGGCGTCCAGACGTATTCCCCGCGGGGGACGTTGAAGGCATTGTAAGGGATCCAGACCTGCCAGGTCGTTTTCAATCCCTGCGGCGGAACGGGGTAGACGGCCGTGCCGCAAACGACGTTATTGTACGGATCGCGATAATTGGTGTTCAGGCTCTGCACCTGCGCCCCTTTTCTCCCCCCGCCGAGGTCGTAGTGGAAGTAGATGGCCACCTGATCGGTCTTCCCCATGCCCGGGGGAATGTCGATCGTTCCGGAGAAGACCATGAAATAGCCCAGGTCCGGACGGTCGGGATAATGGGCGTTGTGCTGCACGTTGTTAACGACCAGGGTCGCCTTGGCCGGCTGGGGAAGTGGCACCGGAACAGGCTTCGGCCCGGGCGTCGGCTTCGGCCAGGGCGTCGGCTGCGGTTCCGGCCGCGGCTCGGGCTCGACCACGGTCTCGCGAGGCGCATTGAGGGCGTCCTTGACGACGTAGGCCTCGTTCACCGCTCTCCGGAAATGGGCGTAGTCGATCCAACCGAAGCCGTCGTCCCCCCATTCCAGCC
>VGJG01000349.1 GCA_016867615.1 Candidatus Aminicenantota bacterium
GCGGGCGCGGGGTCGGAGCGGCTCAAGTCCCTGGCCGAGGGGATGTCCCGGAAGCTGGAGGAATACCGCGGCTCCAAGTACGCCTTCGGCCAGTCGAGCTACCTCTCCTACCTGGTGAACGGCGACACGACCGACTGGGCGTACGGCGTCCACGGCATCCCGGCCTACACGGTCGAGCTTCCGCCCCAGACCGACCAGGGCGGCGGCTTTTTCAACGCCGAGTCCGAGATCCTGCCCATCTTCCTCGAAAACCTGGGCGCCGCCCTCTACCTGATCGAGGACTGCATCGCCGTCTACGTCCCGCCGGGTCCTGAAGAGCGGGACGAAGGCCGCTCGAAGGAAAAGGGCTCGGACGGAGAACGGGTCGGGAGATGAAGGGCGGCGGCGGGCGGCCCACGCTCCTCGTTCATGTCTGCTGCGCCCCGGACGCGCTCTACGTCCTGGGGCTGCTCCGGGAGACGCACGACGTGACGGGCTATTTCTACAACCCCAACATCCAGCCGCCCGAGGAATACAAGCGCCGCCTGGAAGAGACCGTGAAAGCGGCGGGCATCCTGGGCCTGCCCCTGCTCGAGGGGCCGCGCGACTTCGCGCGCTGGAGCCGGGCGACGCGCAAATTCCGGGACGAGCCGGAGAAGGGGCGGCGCTGCGACGTCTGCTACGCCCTGCGGCTGCTCGAGACGGCGCGCCGCTGCGCCGAGCTCGGCATGGACGCCTGCGCCACGGTCATGAGCCTCAGCCCCTGGAAAAAGGCGGACGCGCTCAACCGCATCGGGCGGATGTCCGGGCGGCGCCTGGGCGTCGGGTATCTCGAGTCGGACTTCAAGAAGAAGGACGGGTTCCGCCGGAGCGTCGCGCTGAGCAGGGAGCACGGCCTCTACAGACAGGATTACTGCGGGTGCCTTTATTCGAGGCGGCCCGAGCGCGTCGCCGGAGAGCCCGGCGGGAAGGATGACGGAGAGGGGCGCGGGGGGAGCCGTGGCTGAAAATCCGCGGCGGGGCGAAGCAGCCGCCCGGGACAACAGCCTCAAGCGCAGCCGCAGCCGAATCGCCGCCCGGGGGAAGGCCGTCCGGTTGCTCGTCACGGGCGTCGTCCAGGGGGTCGGTTTCCGGCCGTTCATCTACCGGCTCGCTCATCGCTTCGGCCTGCGGGGCTGGGTGAAGAACGTCGGGCCGGGCGTGGAGATCCACCTCGAGGCCCGGGGCGCGGCCGGCCTCGCCTCCTTCATGCGCGCCCTGAGCCGGGAAAAGCCTCCCCTGGCCCGTATCGAGAGCGTGCGGCGGCGCGCGGCGGAGCGGCGGGGTTTCAGGGACTTCCGCGTCCGGGAGTCGCGGCGGGAGAAGAGCTTCGTCTTCATCGCGCCCGACATCGCCACCTGCGACAGCTGCCGGGAGGAGGTGTTCCGCCCGGGCGAGAGGCGGTTCCATTATCCCTTCACCAACTGCACGGACTGCGGCCCGCGCTACACGATCGTCCGCTCCCTGCCCTACGACCGGGACCGGACGACCATGGCCGGCTTCGCCCTCTGCCCGGACTGCCTCCGGGAATTCCGCGACCCGCTCGACAGGCGGTATCACGCCCAGCCCATCGCCTGCCCGGCCTGCGGGCCGCGGCTGCGTCTCCTCGACGCCCGGACGGGAAAGACCGTGCCGGGCGGGATCGAGGCCGCGGCGGCGCTCATCAAGCGCGGGCGCGTCCTGGCCGTCAAGGGGCTGGGAGGCTACCACCTCGTGGCCGACGCCCTGAACGCGCGGGCGGTCGGCCGCCTGCGGGCCGTAAAGGAAAGGAAAAGAAAGCCCCTGGCGCTCATGGCCGCGGGAATCGGGGTCGTCGAGCGCTACGCCCGCGTCGGCGAGGAGGAGAGGCGCGCGCTCCTGTCCGTCGGCCGTCCCATCGTCCTCCTCGGAAAAAGAAAGGACATTCCGGGGATCGCCCCGGGCCTGGACGAGATGGGCTTCATGCTGCCCTACACGCCCCTCCATCACCTTCTTCTGGAGAAGGTGCCGCTCATCGTGGCCACGAGCTCGAACCGCAAGGACTCGCCCATCATGAAGGACCGTCGGGAGGGCATCGGCGGGCTGTGCGACTTCATCCTCGACCACAACCGAGCGATCGAGATGCGGGCCGACGATTCCGTGGTCCGCCCGGCGACGGGCCGCCCGCTCTTCGTCCGGAGGGCGCGGGGCTATGTCCCCCACCCCCAGAGGGTTCCCGAAGGCCTGGCCGCGGCCGAGGACGTCCTGGCCCTCGGGGGAGAGCTCAAGGCGACGGTCTCGGTCTACAAGAACGGCTACGTCGTCACCAGCCAGTTCCTGGGCGACCAGGACGAATACCCGAACCACCGCTACCTCGAGGAGACCGTGCGGCATCTCTGCCGGCTGTTCAGCGTCAAGCCCGCGGTCGTCGTCTCCGACCTCCATCCCGATTTCCACACGACCCGCATGGCCCGGGCCATGGGCCTGCCCCATCTCCAGGTCCAGCATCACTTCGCCCATGTGCTGGCCCCGATGCTCGAGCACGGCCTCGCGCCCGGGCGCCGGGTGCTGGGCGTCTCCCTGGACGGCTACGGCTACGGCGCGGACGGCGAAGCCTGGGGGGGCGAGTTTCTGCTGGCCGATTATGCCGGGTTCGAGCGCTTCGCCCGGATGAAGCCGGCGCCCATGCCGGGGGGCGACGCGGCGGCGCGGCAGCCCTGGCGCATGGCGCTTTCTTATCTCTACGCTCTACTCGGACGGCGGGCGGCGAGCCACCCGAGCCTGAAGGCCGTGGGCAGGAAAAAGATCGAGGACGTGCTGGAGATGATGGAGCGCGGGTTGCGCAGCCCCCTGACCTCGAGCTGCGGCAGGCTGTTCGACGCCGTATCGTGGCTGGCGGGCACGGCGCCCCTGGAGATGGAGTTCGAGGCCGAGGCGGCCATGAGGCTCGAAGCGGCGGCTTCAAAAAAGGACGAGGGGAGCTATCCG
>VGJG01000350.1 GCA_016867615.1 Candidatus Aminicenantota bacterium
CAGCTTTTCGAAGCAGGCTTGCCAGATCTCGGGATAGCGCTCACGGAAGGCGACGTACAGCGGGGCTCCCCTCCGGCGCCGGACATCATAGAGGAAACCGTGCCAGTCGGCGGCGGACGCCGGCCGGCCGTCGCTCTCCAGCTTTCGGGCCAGGATGTCCCCCAGCAGGAATTCGGCGAACGCCAGGTCGTTGGGCGGGGAATCGAGAAAGGTCAGGAGAGCCAGGATCTCGCGGGTGATGGCCCGCGTGCGGATGTCCAGGCTGCTGAAAGGAATGAAGGGGATGGGCGGCTCCGTCTCGCTCAGCCAGGAGGAGACTTCGACCACGGAATCGTTCTTGTAGGTCAGGACGGCGATATCGGAATAGGAATATCCCCTCCGGAGCAGATCCCCGACCTTCTCCAGGAGCGCGGTCTTCTCGGGGAGGTCGTCCCCGGGCTCAGGCCGCTCCTCCTCGGATTCTCCCCGGTCCTTCTGCCGGTCCAGAAGAGTGAGGGTGACATGCCCCCTTCGCTTGTTTTTCGGGACGACCTCCTGATGAAAGCCGGTCAGCCCGCTGAGGGACGCCTGGCGCTTGAACTCTCCGAGCTTCTGGTCCGAGTTCAGTTTGCTCAGGAAGATCTCCTTGACGAAGTCCAAAATCCGTTCGCCGCTCCTGTGGTTCTCCCTGAGCTCCCTGACGGTCGTCTCGACGGAATCGAACCGCTCCCCGCCTTCCTCCAGGTTTCTCATGATCCTGTAATCGGCTTCCCGGAACCCGTAGATGGCCTGCTTGGTGTCGCCCACGACCAGCAGGCTGCCTTTTTCGGCCAGGGCGTTTTCGATGAGCGGCCGCAGGTTGGCCCACTGGATGGGCGAGGTGTCCTGAAACTCGTCGATGAGGAAATGGCTGATCCTGTCCCCCAGCCGGAAGTAGATGTCGGGGACGATGCCCTCTTCAATGTAGGCCGACAGCCGCTTGGGGATATCCTCAATGAAAACGACTTCCCTCTGCCGCTTGACCGCTTCCAGGGTGTCGGCGAACGCGGCCAGGGCCAGGAGGTAGGGCCGGAAATACCGGCGGGCGTGAAGGGACTGATACTCCCGGCCGAGGATCTCCATCTCCCTCCAGGCGCGCTCCAGAGCCTCCCCTATCGGCTTCGCCGCGGGCGATTGGGACTTGCGGACGGGACTCGTTTTGTAGCTCGCCCCCAGGATGTCGTTGAACCTCCCCTCTTGGACGGCGGCTTCCAAGCGGAAGAAAGTCGAACGGCCGTTCGGTTCCAGGCCGGAGCCGTCGATCAGGCGTCGTATTTCCGCGGCCCGGCCGCGCAAGGCCGCTTCGACCTCCAGACGCCGGGATTCCAGGTCCTCGGCTTCGGGTGCCTTGGTCTGGGCGTTCAGCCGGGTGTAGAGGCTGGTCATTTTATCCAAAATGAGGGAGGTGGGGTCCCAGGGAAAAGACTGGCCCTTCTTCTGGGAAGAGGAGATGAGCTCCGAGATCTTGAGGAACATCTCTCCCTCGGCCGAGCGGGAGTTCACCCTGCGCAGGAAACGGGAGAAGGCGTATTCAAAAAGGCTGGAGTTTTCGAGCACAACCTGGAAATGCGGAGGCACGCCCAAGTCCAGGGCGGAAGCCTTAAACACTGAAGTCATGAAACTGTCGATGGTCGTGACCTGGAAATCCGAGTAGCGGCCGAGGATGTCCTCCACGAGCCGTTCCGCGCGGAGGGAGAGCGTCCTCGGGTCGAGCGAAACGAGATGGAGCACCTGCCCGGTCTTCTTCTTATCGCCGAAAGCGAGCTCCTTAAGCCAGGACAGGATCCGGGATTTCATCTCCCGGACGGAATTCCGAGTGAAGGTTATGGCCAGGATGTTGCGCAGGTCGTGCGGCGTCTTCTTGGCCACTTCCTCGGACAGAAGGATCTGGAGGTACCACAGCGCCAGGGCGTGGGTTTTTCCCGCTCCGGCCGAGGCCTTGAGCAGGACGAAGCGGGGGAAGCTCAGGTCGATGTCTTTGACCAGAGGCTCCGCGGCCGCGGACCGGGGGGATGAGCGGGTGGGGAGCCCCCTCCTAGCGTTTCGGGTCGACAATGACGATCTCGTCCGGACGCATCAGCCACAGCTTGTCCCGGGCCTCGAGCTCCACGGCCCGGGGGTCGGTCTCCAGGTCGCGTATCTCGCGCTCCAGCCGCCGCCTCTCCCCTTCCAAGCGCTGCTTTTCCAGGAGGAGCGAATGCTGGGACCGTCGGGCGTGGCGGATTTCAAGGAACCCCTTCTTGCCGAAGAGCGTCGTGATGAGGAACACAACCACGAGGAGCGCCAGTCCGGCGCCGATCCAGCGCCGCCGCGCCCGCCCGTCCCGGCGGTCCCCCCTCTCTCCGCCGGCCGGGTTCACGACAACAGCTCCAAGCCCTGCTTCATCAGCCGGGTCATTTCCTTCTGCGAGCCGGCCTCGGCATAGCAGCGGACGAGAGGTTCCGTCCCGGAAAGACGGAGCAAAAGCCAATCGTCGTCGTCGAAATCAAGTTTCAGGCCGTCGATCGTCTCCACTCCCACCACCGCCCGGCCGTTGAGCTTGCGGGGAGGGTTCTTCTTCAACCGCTTGAGCTTTTTCTCCCTCTCCGGCGTCAGGCCGACGCTCTTCTGGCCGTCCGCCTTGCGGCCGTAGCGGCGGTGCAGGTCCTCGATCAACCCGGTCAGGGTCCCGCCTCTGGCGGCCAGCATCTCCGCGGTCAGCAGACCGGCGAAGATGCCGTCCTTCTCCGGAAGGTGTCCCTTCAGGGCCAGACAGGCGCTTTCCTCTCCGCCGAAGATGATCTTGTCTTGGAGGAAAAGGTCGGCCAGATATTTGAAGCCGACGGGAGTCTTGAACAGGGGCAGGCTGTGGGCTCGGGCGATGCGGTCGACGAGGTGGGTTGTGGCCACCGAACGGGCCACGCCGCCCCGCCAGCCCTTGCGGCCGACGACATA
>VGJG01000351.1 GCA_016867615.1 Candidatus Aminicenantota bacterium
CTTTGACCTCCATGCCGAAGTGCCGGACGTTGCGCCGGGCGTTGACCGCGGTCAGGGGGTCGTAGGTGCAGACCACGGCGGTGATGCCGAACGCTCCGCGGAGGACTTCGGCCTGGAATTCCTTGATCTTGACCCCCAGTCCGAACGTTCTGTACTCCTCCTTGACCCCGGTGTACTGGGAGTAGAACCACAGGTTTTCGGCGGAGCGGAAGCCCAGGTTCTTGTCGCGTATGCCCACGAACCCGTAGGAGAATCCGGCCAGGCGCTCGCCTCCGCTTCCCGGCCCGGCGTCCGGTCCGCAGTCCGTGACGGCGATCATCAAACTTCCCCCCTCGTGGAGGAAGTTCTCGCACATCAGGTTCCGCTCCGAGGGAAGATGGTCCTCGGCGAATCCCCAGATCTCCTGGCGCAGGACGTCGTACTTGGCGTAGTCGGCCGCGCGGCCCGAGGTCTCGACCTGAAAGAGGAACGTCCGGCCGCCGGACCGGACGACGCGCTCGAAACCGGGGTTCGCTTGCATGGCGGCCTCCGACGGCCATTTTAGCTCAACAGCCGCCCCGGGCCAACACGCGCACAAGGGGAGCCGCCTCGTTGCCTCACCGGGGGCATTTGTGGCATCCTGACGGCCTTGCGGAACACTCGAACCGACCGGGAGGTGCGCTCTTGAAAAAAAACCGTCCAGCGGCCCTGTGGCTGTTCCTGTCCCTCGTCCTCCCCTCCGCTCCGCATCTCATCGGCGCGGAGGCGGAGGAGGTCCTCTTCTCCCCGCGGACCTCCTCGCAGGCGCCTGCCGCGCTCCGCGCCGCATGGAGAAACGGGGATTGGGTGGCCTCCTCAGGCTCCCTGCAAGCCCTCGTCGCCGGAATGAAGCGCAAGCCCGAGCTGCGCATGACGAGCGACGCGCCCCGCGCCGCGGGGAGCGTCCTGGCCTTCGTCTTTCCCGGTTCTGAGGCCGGAAACGAGATCAACGTCGGCCCACCCGTTGTCCGTCTGAGCAACGTCAACCACTACCCCCCCTATCACCGCGGCGAGATCAGACCCTCCCCCGGCGGCGGAAGTCCGTCGCTCGAGTTCGAGTCCTCCTTCGAGGGCCCGGCCGGGGAACGGGCATCCATCCGGACCGTCTGCGCCCTCCTGCCCGGCGGAGCCGGCATCCGGCTGACCTCCACGATCACCAACGCCGGCGCCGCGGACATCACGGACATGCATTATTCGCTTCATGTCGGCTCCGGGACGCGCTACAACTTTTCCCCCTTCCACCGGGAAAAGCTCCCGCGGCTCGGCTACCGCCTCTATCACAAGCGGGGCCACAGCCTGGCCTGGGTGACCCTCCATCCCCCCGAGGAGAAGGACGCTCCCGTTCCCGGCGTCCTGCCGCCCGGGCGATCGCACACCGTGGACCACGCCCTCCTCGTCGACCGGGAGGGCGAAAGGCTCCTGGGGAGGGTTTTCGCTCTCCTGGGGTTCCCGACCCTCGAGGCGAAAATCTCGGTCTCCTCCTCCCGGAGCCGACCGATCGAGTTCATCGTCTCGGATTACCTTTCTTCGGGAACGGTCTACCGGGATTTTCTCCAGGACGCGACCGAGCTCCGCGTCCCCCTGCCCGAGGGCGCCTACGCCGTCCGGGCCAACTGCTTTCCGGCGGTCATCGAAGGCCGGCTGATCGTTTCGGCCTCGGGCGACAGCTCCTGCGTCCTGGACGACCCGCCCCGGGGGACGGTCCGGGTCTCGATCCGCGACTCCGGCGACCGGCCGCTCCCGGGCAAAGTCAGCTTCATCGGACTCCACCCCACCTCTTCGCCAACCTTCGAGCCCGAGAACCCCCGCCTGACGGAAACGGGCTGGGAATCGTTCAAGAATTCCTGTTATCCGCCGGAGGCCGGACAGGAAGTCGTCCTGCCCGTCGGCGTTTACCTGGCCAGCGCCTCTTTCGGACCCGAGCACACGACCGACGGACGCGTCATCGAGATCCTGGACGGCTCCAGCGAGGAGATGGAATTCCGCCTGGAGAGGGCCGTCGAGACTCCGGCGCTCCTGTCGATCGACCCGCATCTCCACACCACGTTCTCGGACGGCAAGCCGAACGTGGAGGAGAGGCTGAAGTCCATCGTCGCCGAGGGCGTGGAAGCGGCCGTGGCTTCCGACCACAACATCATCGTCGATTACGAGCCCGCCCTGAGGGCCCTGGGCCTCGAGGACCGTGTTGCCGTCGCCCCCGGGGTCGAGGTGACGTCGAACCGGGCGGGCATTCACTTCAACGCTTTTCCCACGCCGGCGAACCCGGGGGAGGAGAACAACGGCGCGCCCCCCTTCCGGGACGCTGCGGCCGCCCCCCTGCTTCATGCCTCCCGGGAGAAGTTCCCCGGCGCGCTCCTTCAGCTGAACCATCCCCGGGCCGGCGCTCTGGGCTTTTTCAACAACCTCTCCCTGGACCGCGACGCGGCGGCCTGGATATCCGACGCGGCCACACTCGACTTCGACCTCCTGGAGGTCATGAACGGCCCCTTCTTTCACGCCTCGAACTCGGTCGCGGTCGAGGACTGGCTTCATCTCATCAACCGCGGCCGCTTCCTCCCCTTGGCGGGCTCCTCGGATTCCCACGCCACGGACGGCGAGGAGCCGGGCTATTCCCGGACGTACGTTCTCCTCCGCTCTCCCAAGGCTTCGGGCTGGACATGGGAGGATGCGGTCCGGGCCCTGAAAGAGGGCCGTTCCTTCGCCTCCAACGGCCCCCTGCTGGAGCTCACCGCGGACGGGACGGCCACCTTCGGTCAAACGGTCCGGGCGGCGAACGGGCGGACGGAGATCCGGTTCGCCGTGCGGGCCGCGCCCTGGGTGGACGTCAGCGAAGTGCGCCTCATCGTCAACGGACGGCGGGAGCGCGTCTTCCCCGTCCGCGCCGCCGACGGACGGACGGAGAGGATTTCGGAAACGGTCGTTCTCGAGCTC
>VGJG01000352.1 GCA_016867615.1 Candidatus Aminicenantota bacterium
GGCCGTCCGGGGCGAATCATGGAGGGCGGTGGCGTATTCCGAGCTGGGGGGGCGGCTCTTCGACTTTCTCTGTCTGCCCCCGAGGAGAGAGGTCCTCTCCGCGCCGCAGGGTCTGCCCCGGAAGCCGCTCCGGGAGGGGGTGATGAACGACCTGGCCCGTGTCTTCGCCCCCGGTCCGGGCCCGCCGCCGCCCGGACGGGAAACGGACATCAACGTCCGGACGCTCCGGCGCGTCGAGGGCTGGCCCGGGCCCGTGCCGGAGCGATTGACGATCGCCAACCGGCGTTGGGGCTACGCCATGGATGTCTTCCTCCTGCGCCTGGACCTGAGGCCCGTCGGGGAGGACGCCTTCCGGGAAGGGGAGCGCCCCCGGGAAGAGGAGTGACGGGGAGGTGATGGGGATGAAAAGATCCGTTCCGTCTTTGGGGCTGTTCCTGTGCTTGGCCGTCGCGGGCGGCGCTCTGGGCGAGAGGCCCGCGCCGGAGATCGCCGTCGCCCTTTCGCTCGAGGGGCTCGAGGCCGAGGCCGCAAAGCTGTCCTCTTTGGACGACCCGGGCGTGCGGCTTGTTCTGCCGCCGATGGAGTTCAAGCCCGGCAAGGACCCGGACACGTCCGGATGGCGGCGGGCGCTCGCCCTGACCGGACACGCGGCCGCCGGGCGGGAACGCTTCTGGATGCGCCTGCGCGTCGAGCCGCCTCCCCGGGACATGGCCGCCGCCGATGTCGAGGCCGCGATCCGGTCCCTGACGGGCTCTCTCGTCACCGGGGAGGGGTTTCCCTGCGCCGGAATCGTCCTGGACATCGACGCGGACACGCCGGCGGAGTATGCCGGGCTCCTCATCTCCGCTCTGTCCGTCGCCCTCAAGGCCGCGCCCGGCGGAGGGCTGGTGGCCGTGCCCGCTGAGGTCGCGGCCGCCCTGGGTTCCAGGGTCGCCGTCCATGCGGACCGCTACACGCTGCGCGGCCCGGAGGGTTGGAGGCCGGCGATGCAGAGGCTGGCCATGTTGAACCTCCTCCGGCCCACCCTTCTTTTCTGGACGGGAGAGGAGGGCCGCTCCGGCCGCGAGGCTTACCTCGACGGCCTGCTGGCCGCGTTCAAATACGGGCCGGAAATCTTCGTCCTGGACTCGGGACGGCTCGAAGGCCTCGAGGACCTGCTGATCACGGCGAGGAAGATCAAGGCGCACCTCCCCGAGGGCTTGACCGCCCTGACGGACGACGCGCCCCTTTTCTGGCTCTCCAGCCAGAAGGGGCACCGCCCCGCCCAGGCCGTCTTCGTCGACGACCTGCTCGACCGGGTGGTGCTCCTGGCCAAGACGGGGGACACGAGGATGCATCCCGGCCAATGGCGCTTCGCGATCGAGACCGGGGACAGCTATGCCGTCGAGGTCTACGACCCCCTGGCCCCCGGCCCGCACCGGGGCGAGGAGCGCTGGCCGGGGAACATCGTCTGGAACGCCGAGTACCTCCTCATCCAGGCCGGCCGGGTCCGCTCGGAGAGCCTCCGCTTCGGCGAGACGATCGACGTCAGCGCCACGGTCGACCTGACGGTCGCCGAGATCATCGCCCGCTGGCAGCAGTACCATTCCCGGCAGAGGCAGCTCCTGCGGCATTACACGGCCGCGGCGGAGATGGACATGCACTTCCAGCCGCCCGGACTGGGGTCGGGATTCGACGTCTCCCTCCACTTCCGGTATTTTTGGAACAGCGACGGCTCCCGGTTTTGGGAGCAGACCGCCCAGTTCCTCAACGGCATCGAGATCAAGGGCCGCCAGACCTTCCCCCTGCCCCAGATCGAGCCCGACAAGGTCGTGGTCCAGCCCCTGGAGATGAAGCTCGTCGAGAACTATGTCTACGTCCTGGACGGGACGGAGACGGTCGACGGCCTGGCCTGCTACGCCATCTCCTTCCGGCCCCGTCCGGAGGCGAGCGAATCCCTGTTCTCCGGCAGGATCTGGATCGACAAGACGATGTTCCGCCGGGTGCGGATGCTGCTCGTCCAGGCCAACAACACGGGGAGCATCACCAGCAACCGGGAGATGCAGTTCTTCGCCCTGGTCAAGAGCCCGGACGGCGAGGACATCAACGTCCTCGTCCGCAGCGACGTGGACCAGAAGGTCCTGGTCGCGGGCCGGGAGTTCCTCCTGGAGAGGAGATACCGCTTCCGGGACCTCTCCCTCAACGGTCCGGATTACCGGGCGGCCTTCGAGGAGGCCTTCCGCGGCAATCAGCCGATGTTCGCCGAGACGGAGGCGGGCCTCAGGGAGTTCGTCAAGGACAAGGAACAGGGGCGCCGGGTGGTGGAGGACGTGGACACCTTCGTCTGGTCCCTGATCCTGGGCGCGATCTACGACGGCACGTTCCGCTTTCCGCTGCCCATCGTGGGCGCCAGCGCCATCGACAGCGATTTCCTCGGCACCGGCGGGCAGCTGTCGGGGTTTTGGGCCGGTCCGATCCTGGCCGTCAACACCACCTGGAAATCCAGGGACAACTACTGGACCTACGGGGCCGACGTCTTCCTCTCCGCCCTGCCCCGCCATGACCGCGTCTACCGGGACGGGGTCGAGGCCGGGGGCGAGGGCCTGTATTCCTTCTCCGAGAGCCTGGGCGCCCGGCTGCGGTGGCAGCCCGCGGTCAGCCTGTCGTTCACCTTGTCGGCCTACCTCACCTACGAGATTTACGCCGCGGCCAAGTCCGCCGACGATGACTTCGTCCTGCCGCGGAACGGGTTCACCCTCAATCCCAACATCTCGCTCGAGTACTCGCACGGCGGCTACCTGGCCTCCTTCGAGCTGGCCCACGGACAGCGCCTGGGCTGGAAGCCCTGGGGGCCGGCCGGGGATCCCGAAAGCCCGAGGAAGTCCTACCAGCGGGCCTTCGCCAAGCTCGGCAAGCAGTTCTACCTGAACAGCTTCACCCGTCTCGGGGTCGAGATGG
>VGJG01000353.1 GCA_016867615.1 Candidatus Aminicenantota bacterium
CACCCTCTCCGAGCTGGGGGAGTACGACGGCACGGCCCTCATGGAGTTCAAGACCAAGAAGGACATCATCTACCAGATCCACAAGGACTCGGTCTGCACCTACGAGTTCGACGACACGCCCCCCTTCCCCGTCAACCAGGGGGCCCTGGACATCGCCCTGGAGATCGCCATGCTCCTCGAGTGCCAGCTCGTGGACGAGATCCACATCTCCCGCAAGCAGTACCTGGACGGCAGCATCCCCACCGGCTTCCAGCGGACGACGATCGTCGGCGTCGATGGCCGGATCCCCTTCAAGGACGGCCGCGTCATCCGGGTTGTCCAGCTCGCCCTGGAGGAGGACGCCTGCCGCGAGGTGTCCGACTCGGGCCACCTGCGCGTCTACCGCACCGACCGCCTGGGCATGCCGCTCATCGAGGTCGTCACCTACCCCGACATGCGGACGCCGCAGGAGGTGGCCGAGGCGGGGCAGGTCATCCGGCGCATCACCCGCAGCACGAACAAGGTCCGGCGGGGCCTCGGCGCCACCCGCCAGGACGTCAACGTCAGCGTCGAGGGCGGCACGCGCGTCGAGATCAAGGGCGTGCCGCGCATCCCCCTCTTCCCCCGTCTGACCCACAACGAGGCCCTTCGCCAGTGGAACCTGCTCCGCATCCGGGACCTGCTCCTGAAGCGCGGCCTGACCGCCGCTTCCCTCGAGTGGCGAGCGGACGACCTCGCCGGACTGCTGAAAACCGCCCGCTTCGAGCCCCTGCGCCGCGCCGCCCGGGAGGGCCTGGCCTTGCGGGCCGTGACTTTGCGCGGCCTGGCGGGCATCCTCCGCGAGCCCACCCAGGAGGGGACGCTCTTCTGGAAGGAAATCTCCGACCGCGTCCGGGTCATCGCCTGCCTGACCGACCTGCCCAATCTCATCCATTCCGACCTGCCCGAGGGAACGCTGAGCGAGACGGACTGGAGGAAGGTCAGGAAGTTCGCGGGTGCGGGCCGCGACGACGCGGTCGTCGTCATCTGGGGGCCGGAAGCCGACGTCGAGACGGCGGTCAAGGAGATCGTCATCCGCGTCCGCGAGGCGGCCGTCGGCGTCCCCTCCGAGACCCGCCAGGCGCTGCCCGACGGGACGAACGGTTTCGAGCGGATCCTGCCCGGCCCCGACCGCATGTATCCCGACACGGACTCGCTGCCCATCGAGATCACGTCCGAGCGCATCGAGCGGATCCGTCGCGCCCGGCCGCGCCTCCTGGGCGAGCGCCTTCAGGATTACCGGTCGCGGGGGCTTTCGGAGGATTTGACCTGGAAACTGCTCCTCTCGCCGCGGGTCGAGGACTTCGACGCTCTCCTCGAGGGGGACGGTGTCGACGCCGTCCTGACGGCCGACATCCTGGTGAATCTCCTGCCATGCCTGAGGCGCCTGAATCGGCCCGTCGAGACTCTCGACCGGGACGCTCTGCGGAGCGTGCTCGGGGAGCACCGGCAGGGACGCCTGACGAGGGCCGCGGCCAAGGACGTCCTGGCCGCAATGCCCGGCGGCGCCCGAGACTTCGGGTTGCTCCTCAAGGACAAGCGCCGGTCCGGCCTCGACGAAGCCGCTCTTCGGCGGCGCGTCCGCGAGATCATCGATAAGAACCGCTCCGGAGCTCCCGCCCTGCCCGAGGCGCGCCGGCGCTTCCTCATGGGCCGCCTGATGGAGAGCCTCCGCTACGAGGCCGAGGGGCGCGACGTCGCCCGATGGCTCGACGCATCCCCCCAGGAAAGGGAAGACGATGTCCGACGACCGGCATAAAGGCTACCGCGGCCGGGCCCTGGAGGTCCTCAGGAATTTCGGCGTGGGCGTCTGGAGCGACGTCGAAGTCCGGGCCGAGCAGGGCGTCTTCAAGGGCATCGTCCTGCCCCGCAGCGAGTCGGCCGACCCGCGGCACATCGTCCTCAAGCTGCACAACGGCTACAACGTCGGCCTCCAAACCGATAAAATCCTGGACATCGCCGAGGTCGGCCGCAAGGAGGCCCACTACAAGATTCCGGAGAAGGAATTCCCCTACGACCCCGGCCGCCCCAACGTCAAGCTCTTCGGCACGGGGGGCACGATCGCCTCCCGCCTCGACTACCGCACCGGGGCGGTCATCCCCGCCTTCACGCCCGGCGAGCTCTACGGCTCGGTCCCGGAGCTGGCCGACATCTGCAACCTCAAGACCGAAAAGCTTTACGGCGTCTTCTCCGAGAACATGGGCCCGGAGCAGTGGCGGGGCACGGCTGAGGCCGTCGGTCGGGAGATCGCCGCCGGCGCCCACGGCATCGTCATCGGCCACGGCACGGACACGATGCACCACACGGCGGCCGTCCTGTCCTTCATGGTCCAGGACTCGCCCGTGCCCATCGTCATGGTCGGCTCCCAGCGCTCCTCCGACCGCCCCAGCTCGGACGCCGCCCTGAACCTCATCCACGCCGTCAAGACCGCCGCCGAGAGCGACATCGCCGAAGTCATGGTCTGCATGTTCGGTCCGACCTCGGACGAATACGCCCTCCTCCACCAGGGCACGAGGGTGCGGAAGATGCACTCCAGCTACCGCTCGACCTTCCGCACGATCGGCGACGTCCCCCTGGCCATGGTCGACCGCAAGTCCATCACCCCGCTGCGGAACGACTACCGGAAGAGGCGCGACGACCGCCGGGTGACGGTCAACACCGCCTTCGAGGAAAAGGTGTCGATCGTCTACTACTACCCCAACATGCGGCCGGACATCATCGAGTCGCTGATCGACAACGGCTACAGGGGCATCGTCATCGCCGGCACGGGCCTGGGCCACGTCAACAAGCCCCTCTACCCCGCCCTGAAGCGGGCCCACGAGTCGGGCATCGCCGTCTACATGACCGTCCAGACGCTGTGGGGCTTCGTCCAAATGTTCGTCTACGACACCGGACGCGACATGCTCCAGC
>VGJG01000354.1 GCA_016867615.1 Candidatus Aminicenantota bacterium
CTGCTGGTCGAGACCCTGGAGGGAGTCGATCGTCTCGAGAGGCGGCCCCAGGACCACGGACAGGCCACCTACGCCCCCAAGCTCCGCAAGGAGGACGGACATCTGGATTGGAGCCGGGAGGCGTCGGACATCGACCGACGCGTCCGGGCCTTCACCCCCTGGCCCTCGGCCTTCACCGGCTTCCGGGGGCGGAGGCTCATCGTCCTCGGGGGGCGGATGGGGTCAGAGGACTCGGGGGGGATGCCCGCGGGCGCGATCCTTTCCCGGGGACGGGAAGGACTGGAAGTCGCCTGCGGCCGCGGCACCTATATCGTCGAGCGCCTCCAGCCGGAGAACAAGGGTCCGATGAGCGCCTACGATTTTTCGCTCGGGGCGAGGATCAAGGAAGGCGAGCGGCTGGAAGCCTACTCTTCCAAGATGTAAAAATAGGGGTTCTGGGCGACGCCGTTGATCCGGACTTCGTAGTGGAGGTGAGGCCCCAGGGCCTTCCCCGTGCGGCCCACCAGGCCGATGACATCCCCCCGCCGAACCTTCTTCCCCTCTCCCACCTTGAACTGGTCGAGATGCAGGTAGTGCGTCGCCACGCCGTTGCCGTGGTTGACGATGATGGACTTGCCGCCCATCTTGTCCGTCTTGACCTGGACGACCGTCCCGTCGGCCGCGGAGCAGATCGGGCTGCCGATGTTGGTGGCGATGTCCATGCCGTAATGGAAAGCGGGCTTGCCTGTGAAGGGGTCGAGTCGGGAGCCGAACCCCGAAGTCACCCAGCCGACGGTGGGCCAGATCGTGGGCGTCGAGGCCAGCCGGGCGTTCTGGTTCTCGAAGAAATTGACCAAGGTGTCGAGGTTTTTCTCCAGGACCTCGGCCTTCTGGTTGAGCTGCTGGATGTTGGACAGGGAGAAATTCTGGGGAGCGGGGGTCAGCGCCTGGAGGGCGGACGCCGGGGTCGTGTCCCCGATGCCGACCTCCGAGACGCCGGGGGCCTTGAGCCCGGCCATGATGTTGAGCTTTTTGGCGTAGGTCTCGAAGGATTCGACCGTCTTCTTCAGTTGTTCGAGGTCGATCTTGTACTTCTCCAGCGTCGCCCTCTGGACGTCGCTCTCTCTTTTCAGCTTCCGGTAGTGGGCCCGGACATGGTTCATGGACAGATAGTCGACCCCCAGGAAAACGAACAGGGCGAAAAGAAACCCGCCCACACCCAGCAAGACCTTGACCGCTTTTTTGGACACCGGCAGGCATTTCGAACCCGCCTTGGAGTGCGGGACGAGGATCAGAGTGAAGGATCTTTTGCCCATAAGTTGTTATTAAATATCACAAGAGGAAAAAGCCTGTCAAGCCTTATTTCCGCCCCGGACATGGTCCTCGATCCAGCGCACGATGTCCTGCGTCGAGGAGCCGGGCAGGAAGATCTCGCGGACGCCGAGCTTTTTCATCTTGGGGATGTCCTTTTCGGGGATGATCCCCCCGGCGATGACCGGGATGTCGGCGGCGCCCTGTTCCCGGAGCAGCTTGAGGATCCTGGGAAAAAGGACGCCGTGCGCCCCGGAGAGGATGCTCAGGCCGATGACGTTCACGTCCTCCTGGACGGCGGCGCTGACGATCTCCTCGGGGGTGCGCCTCAGGCCGGTGTAGATGACCTCCATGCCCGCGTCCCTCAGGGCGCGGCAGATGACTTTGGCCCCGCGGTCGTGGCCGTCCAAGCCCGGCTTGGCGATCAAGACTCTTATCTTTTCCTGGCTCATGTCTTCCTCCCCGGACCCTCTCTTTTTCTAGAAGGTGGCGGGTTCCAAATATTCGCCGTAGACATCCTTAAAGGCCCCGGTGATCTCCCCCAGAGTGGCGTAGGCTTTGACGGCCCGGAGCAGACAGGGCATGACGTTCATCCCGTCCGAGGCCGCCTTTTTCAGGTCGCCGAGGCTCTCCCGGACGAGCGCGCCGTTCCTTGAAGCCCTGACCTTTTTCAGCCGCTCCAGCTGCCTTCTGGCCGCGCTGTCGTCCACCTCGAGCAGGGGGATGGCCTCGTGCTCTCCGGTGAAGGCATTGATCCCGACGATGATCTTCTCCCCCTTTTCCACGGCCTTCTGGTACCAGAAGGCCGAATCCGCGACCTCGCGCTGGGGCCAGCCGATCTCGATGGCCTTGACCATGCCGCCCATATCGTCGACCTTGCGGATGATCTCCCGGGCCTCGTCCGCCATGTCCCGGGTCAGGCGCTCGACCAGGTAGGACCCCCCCAGCGGGTCCAGGCTGTTGATGACCCCGCTCTCGTGAGCGATGATCTGCTGCGTCCTGAGGGCGATCGTCACCGCCTCCTCCGAGGGCAGGGCGTACGTTTCGTCCATGGAGTTCGTATGCAGGGACTGGGTGCCTCCCAGGACGGCGGACAGCGCCTGGAGGGCCACCCGGACGACGTTGTTGTAAGGCTGCTGGGCCGTGAGCGACACTCCCGAGGTTTGGGTGTGGAAGCGCAGCCACAGGGAGCGCGGGTTTCGGGCTCCGAAGCGGTCTCTCATGACCTCGGCCCAGATCAGCCGGGCCGCCCGGAACTTGGCGATCTCCTCGAAGAAATCGTTGTGGGCGTTGAAGAAAAAAGAAAGGCGGGGCGCGAAGTCGTCGACTTCCAAACCCCGCCGCCGGGCCCACTCCACGTACTCGATGCCGTCGCGCAGAGTGAAGGCCAGCTCCTGAAGCGCCGTGGACCCGGCCTCGCGGATGTGGTAGCCGGAGATCGAGATCGTGTTCCAGCGGGGCACTTCCCGGGCCCCATATTCGAAGGTGTCGACGATGAGCTTCATCGACGGCTCGGGGGGGAAAAGGAAGGTCTTCTGGGCGATGTACTCCTTGAGGATGTCGTTCTGGATCGTGCCGGAAATGGCCCGCGGGGAAACGCCCTGCTTCTCCGCCACGGCGAT
>VGJG01000355.1 GCA_016867615.1 Candidatus Aminicenantota bacterium
GCCGCGCTCTGGCTGGCCGCGGCACTCGCGGCTGCGGCGGCGCTGTGGCGGACATGGTTCCTCCCCCTGAAGGGCGAACGACAAAGATGACTTACGCGGCCATTTGACAGAGACCTCCCCCGGGACGTAGAATTTCACGCCCCAGGGAATAACCGGACCATGAAAGTCCTCGTCACCGGAGCGGCCGGGTTCGTCGGCAGCCATCTCGTCGACAGGTTGTTGGCCCGCGGCCAGGAGGTCGTGGCCACGATCTTCGACCGCGACCCGGTCAATCACCTCGACCCCGGCCTGCCCATCCGGAGGCTGGTCGGCGACCTGCGGGACCCGGACTTCTGCCTCAAGGCCGTATCCGGCTGCCGGCGCGTCTTCCACCTGGCCGCGGCATTGAACGCGCCCACCACGTCGGTCGACGATTTCTTCACCACCAACGTCATCGCCACCCGCAACGTCCTGGAGGCCGCCCTGGCCTCCGGAGTGGAAAAGGCCGTCCACGTGTCCAGCCTGGTCACGATCAAGGAGGACGCGACGCGGGTCAACGAGCGCAGCGTTCACGGGCCGGTCTTCAACGAGCTGTACACGGTGACCAAATACCAGGGGGAAAAGGAAGCTTGGGAGGCGTCGGCCAAGGGATTGCCCCTGGTGGTGGTCAATCCCACGATCATCTTCGGCCCTCGCGACCACCACACCCTGAACGAGTACTACCGGCTTCACTTAAAGCGCCGGGTCCGCTTCGTCGCCTTCCAGGATTCGGTGATCAACCTGACTTTCGTCCGCGATGCGGCCGAGGCCCTGGCCCTGGCCATGGAGAAAGGCCGGCCCGGGCACAAGTACATTCTCGGCGGCACCGAGATGACCTTGCGCTCTTTTCTCGACCATCTCGACCGGGCCTGGGAGTGCCGCCGTCCGATCCTCGCCGTGCCGGAGGGGCTGATCCACGCCGGAGTCGCCGTCCTCACCCCGCTCTTCCGGTTGATCGGCCGTCATTTCCCCATCCTCAAGCCCCAGCTGGCTGCCATGAAGCGCGGCACCGCGGCCGACAACGTCAAGGCCAGAGAGGAGCTGGGTGTGCCGACCTCCCCCTTTGCGGAGGCCATCGCCGAAACCTTGGCCTGGTATCGTTCGACCGGTTACCTCTAGGCCCCCGGTCCCGGGCGCCTCTTTTCCCCGGCCCCGCGGGCCGGCATGCCCTTCACTCCCCGGAGGAATGCTCGCGGGACAGGGTTTCCGCCGCGACTTCGGGGGATACGGGGTTGATGTAGAAGCCCGTGCCCCACTCGAAGCCGGCCACCTTGGTCAGGACGGGGATGATCTCGATGTGCCAATGGAAGGACCGGTCGATCGAGACGGGCCGGCCTCCGTTGAGAGTCATCCGGGCGTTCGGCGCCTGATGGATCAGGAAGTTGTAGGGCGGGTCGGACAGGGCGTTCTTGAGCCTGAGGAGAACGGACTTCATCGTCTCGGCCAGCGGGAGAAGGTCCTCGTCCTGGAGGTCGGCGAAACGGGCCGAATGGCGCACAGGATGGACGCGCATCTCAAAAGGAAACCGTGAAGCGTAAGGCGCCAGGACGCAGAAACGGTAGCCGCGAAGAACGACTCTCTCCGTCCGTTCGACCTCCAGGCGGATGGTCCGGCAGAAGACGCATTCGCCATACCGGTCGAAAAGCCGCTCGGCGCCGTAGATCTCCTCCTTGACCCGCTTGGGCACGATGGGCGTGGCCACGATCTGGGTGTGGGGATGGCTGAGCGAAGCCCCGGCTTCGCGCCCCTTGTTTTTAAACACCTGGATGTAGCGATACTGCCTTTCGCGCTCAATGCTCCTGATCCTCTCCCGGTAGGTCCACAGGACGTCCCGCAGGCCGTCGACGGGCAGGTCGGCCATTTCCCGGCCGTGGTCCGGAGTCTCGATGACGACCTCGTGGACGCCCCGGCCGTCCATCCAGACGAAAAGGTCCTCGCCGTTCCTGGGAACGGGGCCGCCTCGGCTCAGGGCCGGGAATTTGTTGGGCACGACCCGGACCTGCCAGCCCGGCGAGTCGGCCGGGGTCGGGCCGGGTCGCAGGGCGAAGACCTCGGGCGGCGTTTTGGCCTCGCTCCCCTCGCAAAAAGGACAGAACCCGGAACCCTCGGAGGAGCACGCTTCGGGAGCCTTGCGGAAATCGTCGGGTCTCTTGCTTCTCTCGCCGGCGATGATCACCCACCGTCCGCTGATGGGGTCTTTTCTAAGCTGCGACATGTCGTTTTTCCAGAAGAATCCTGATTTTTTTCTTGAGCTCGTCCAGGGAACCCGATTTGATCACGTAATCGTCGGCCGCCCAGCTCGCGAAATCCTGCTTGTAGCTCTCATAAGCGGAGTTGATGATGACCGGCACGTCCTTCCGGAACTCCATGACCTTCTTGATGAAATCCAGGCCGTTCGCACCCGGCAGGCGGATATCGGTGACGACCAGGTCGAAGGGAGTTTTTTCCAGGGCCTGGAGGGCCGAGGCGGCATCCAGGACCGTCGTCACCTCATAGCCCTCTTTTTCAAGCTCCTCCCTGTAGAGCAGGCAGAGGGGCTTCTCGTCCTCGACGATGAGGATCCTCGGCTTGGCCTTCATTCCCGTCCTCCGGATGGAAAGATCAATTTCACCTCCGTGCCTCCTCCCTCGCGGCTCGCGACCTCGACTCTGCCTCCGGCGACGTCCATGACCCGCTTGACGTAGACCAGGCCGAGGCCCATCCCTTTCTTCTTCGTGGTGGCGAAGGGGGCGAACATATTATCCCGGATCTGGGGGGAAATGCCAGGACCGTTGTCGATGACCGAGACCGTGACCGCACGGCCCGGCCCCGGGGCGCAGCGGACGACGACCTCCCCCCTCCAGGGTGCGGCTTCCAGGGCGTTGTCCAGGACGTTGCG
>VGJG01000356.1 GCA_016867615.1 Candidatus Aminicenantota bacterium
TCGACTTCAGGGTATGCATGCGTTTTCCTCCTGCCTGACGTCATATCAAAATATATTATTTTGCCTTTCCAGACAAGCGCGCTCCTGCATTCTTCCGACCTCTCGGCGGAGCGCTTAAGGGCGACCATCCTCGCAAGCCCCGGGTCGGGAAACCATGGAGCGCGCCGGGGAGGAATGCTTTTCTGCCCCGCCCGCAGACCGAAACTACTCCCCGCCGAAGTCCTTTCCCACGATCCCGTCGAGCTCGGGGTGCTTGCGGATGTAGGTCCAGAGCACGGCGCGGCGGATGCCGAGGCTGCCCGGGTCGAAGGAGAGCTCCTTGACTCCCTCGCGCTTCTGCCGTTCATAGTCCTTGAGCGTCGCCAGGCCGACCTTGCTCAGCAGCAGGATGGCGATGACGTTCAGCCAGGCCATGAGCCCCACGCCGATATCGCCCATGGCCCAGGCCAGCTTGGCCGTCCGGACGGCGCCGAAGAAGGTCATGGCCAGGAGAAAAATCCGGGCGGCGGGGATCATGATGTTGCTCTTCTTCTTGAACAGGTAGGCCACGTTGGACTCGGTGTAGAAGGCGTAGGCCATGAGCGTGGTGAAGGCAAAAAAGAACAGGGCCACGGCGACGAAATACGAGCCCAACCCCTTGAACAGCGTGTCGATGCCCGCCTGCGTCCAGAGGGGACCCGCTTCCACGGGCTTGCCGGCTGTGTCCAGGAGATTCCTGACCAGAAAGCCTCCTTTGCCGTCGGCGACGTTGTACATGCCCGTCAGCAGGAGCATGAAGCCCGTGGCGGTGCAGACGAACAGCGTATCGACGTAAACCGAGAAAGCCTGGACGAGCCCCTGCTTGGCCGGATGGGGGACCTCCGCCGCGGCCGCGGCCTGCGGCCCGGTCCCCTGCCCGGCCTCGTTGGAGAAGATGCCTCGCTTGACCCCCCACAAGATGGCCGAGCCCAAAATGCCTCCGAACATGGCGTCCTTGCCGACCGCCGAGGTGAAGATCAAAGCCAGCATGCCCGGCACGCGCCTGAAATCGATGATGACGACGACGAGCGCCATGATCACGTACCCCACGGCCATGAAGGGCACCATGAGCTCGGCCGTCCTGCCGATGCGCTTGACGCCGCCGAAGATGATCAGCCCCAGGAGCAGGGTGACGAACAGCCCCGACATCCACGGGGCGACCTTCGGAAAAGCTCCTTGAAAGGCCACGGCGATCGAGTTGGCCTGGATGCCCGGCAGGAGGATGCCGCAGGACAGGATGGTGATCAGGGCGAAGATGACGGCGTACCACTTCTGGCCCAGTCCCTTCTCGATGTAGTAGGCGGGACCGCCGCGGTAAACCCCCCCGATCTCCTCCTTCCATACCTGGGCCAGGGCCGACTCGATGTAGGCCGAGCCGGCGCCCAGGAAGGCGATCATCCACATCCAAAACAGCGCGCCCGGGCCGCCGACGCCGATGGCCGTGGCCACGCCGGCGATGTTTCCCGTTCCGACGCGTCCGCCCAGAGCCATGGCGAATCCCTGGAAGGACGAGACGCCCTGCTTGGAGGATTTGCCGCGGAAGAGCTGTCCCACCATGTCCTTGATGAGACGCACCTGGAGAAACCGGGTGCGGATCGAAAAGTAGACTCCCGCTCCCAAACAGAGGACGACCAGCGGGATGTTCCAGACATAGCCGTTGATCTTGTCGACGATCGCTTCCAGGTTCACGCCGGACCTCCTATTTCATTCCCTGGCCCTCTTGTCGGGCCTGAAATTCACCCAGCCGTTGAAGAGCGACAGAAGGAAAAAAGCGGTCATGACCGCCAGCGACACGCCGATCGACAGCCACACGCCCAGGCCGACGACCAGCATCGGGGCGAAGGCGGTGATGAACCCGCCCCCCAGGAAGGGTTCGTAGATCATCTGCTTGAAGCCGAAGGCCTTGGCCGTGTCCGTCTTGTACAGCGGGTCGACCACGCGCAGGAGCATGAGCCCGATGGCCGTCACGCCGGTCTGCATGCCGAATTCGGTTATGCCCCTCTCGAACCAGTACCGGGGAAACATGCGTGGCGCGAGGAAGACGGCGCAGAACACCATCCAGGCGATGCCCACGGCCATGAGGATAGCGAACGGCCAGAAGTTGGCCACGAAGACGTCGAGCTTGATCGTGGCGATCGCCGATATGACCAGGATGTCCAGGGCGAAGCCCAGGACCCGGTCGAAGGTGCTCTTGTCGTAGTAATGATCGACTTTGAAGGCCATGGAGAATCTCTGGACGATCAGGCCTCCGATCATCGCCAGCGGGAACAGGGGGAAGGAGAGGAAGGCCGGTGACAGGGCTTGAAGGCCCGAGAGGAAACCCCAGCCGATGACGATCGACAGGGCGATGATGCCGAAGTGGAAGGTCAGCGGCTCGATGGCCTCCGAGGCGACGGTGGCCGTGGCGATCGAGAACCGTTGCGGCTCGGGAATCAGCCCTTTCTTTTTATAGACCGGGATGCCGCGCTTCTCGCTCAGGTAGGTGCAGTAGTCCCTGCGGATGGCGATGTTGATGAGGACCATGCCCGCCACCACGGCGGTGATGATGCCCACCGTGGCCGACATGAGGGCCAGGTCGCCCCCGGCGGGGTAGCCGAGGTCGTTGAACATGACCTTCATGCCCGCGGCCGTCCCGTGGCCCCCGGAGAAGCCGATCTCCAGGATGCAGGCGATGAGCGGGTTGGTCTTGAAGACGGGGACGAGGATCAGGACCGCGGCCAGGAGGGCGAAAAAATACTGTCCCATGCCGACCACGACGCCGAAACACAGCTGCGAGCCGCCGGCGGCCCATATCTTTTTCACCGGCGGGATGGCCACGCCCAAAAAGAGGGTGGCGAAGACGACGTTGATCAGCGCCCCGGGAAGCGGGCTCCAGTT
>VGJG01000357.1 GCA_016867615.1 Candidatus Aminicenantota bacterium
CAGCATCTTGGGCATGAGATTGTCCATGACCTTGGGCATGAGCTCGGGCATCTGCTCGGCCATATAGTCGGGCATGGGAATCATGGCCCCCACCCGCTCGAGCATCGCGGGCATGACCTTGGGCATCATTCCCGGCAGGAGCTTGGGGAACAGGACGGGGAAGACGGGCTTCATCAGGGCGAAAAGGAACCCGCCCACGGGGCCGAGCCGTCCGACGAAGCGCATCATGCCGCCCATGCCCAGCGGCATGGCTTTCAGCATTTCAGGCCACATCGTGTCCATCAGCCCGGCAAACCCGGCCGGGGTCATGAGGGCGATCATGCCCTCGAAGACCTTCCATTGCTTCGACACCTCGGGGCTGGGGTCGGCGAACTTTTTTCCCAGCCCCTGGCAGGCGAACGCCGCCAGGTCCCGGATCTCGACATCGAGCCCCTTCTTCTCCTTTGTCACCCGGAACTGGAACTCGCAGCAGGGACAGAGGGCCAGGACCGTTTCGGCCCCGACCTCGGCCGCCTCGTCTAGCCGGGTCTTCCCCACGTCGTGGGCCACGAGCGGCTCCTTGATGAGCGTCAGGACGCTGCCGCAGCAGTGGGCCTCGTCGTGATGATGGGTCATCTCCACGAAGTCGACGCCGGGGACGGCCTTGATGACCTCGCGTGGGGCGTCGTAAACGCCCGAGACGCGGCCGATGTGGCAGGAGTCGTGCCACGACACCCGGCCCTTGACCGGGTGGGTGAATTTGAAGGAGCCATCCTTGATCTTGTCCGCCAGAAGCTCGGAGTAGTGCCTGGCCGTCAGGCCGTAATCGATGCCCAGTTTCTTGGCCCATTCGGGATAGACGTTTCGCCACATCATGTCGCAAGCCGGGCAGGAGGAGACGACCGTGTCGGCGCCGGCGGCCTTGACCGCGGCGATGTTCTTGCGCATCGTCTCCTCGAAGACGTCCCACTTGCCCGCCACGAGCATGGGCGTGCCGCAGCAGTTCTCGACCGGTCCCAGCGTCGTGAAGTCCACGCCCGCCGCGTCGAGGAGCGTCACCGCCGCCTGGCCGATGTCGTGCTCGACGTAGGACACCGTGCAGCCGGCGAAATAGACGGTCTTGGCCTTTCGCCCGGGGCCGTGCTTTTCGAGCAGATCCTTGGGGAACCACCCCCAGCGGTTCTTCCGGTAGCCCGCCCAGATGTTTCCCTCGGCCCGCAGCGCCGCGGCCATCATCTCGAAGGGCGGAAAGGTCATCTGTTTGTCCTCGTGGACGAGCTTGCCGCGCAGCTTCATCCAGCTCGGCTCGATGGGCAGGGCGGCCGAGCAGCGGTGGTTGCACAGCTCGCAGGTCGTGCAGACGAGCATCGTGTCGACCATGAACTGGTCCCACTCGGCCCGGCCCTCCATGTATTCGCGCAGCCAGTACCACTTGCCGCGAGGCGACTGGCTCTCCCAGCCGCGGCCGTAGAACTGGTCGCACTCGTCGATGCAGTAGCCGCACTGCGAGCAGCCGTAGGCATAATGGGCCACGTCGGCCGGGATGCCGCGCACGGGCCGGCCGAACTTCTCCCCCACCCTGGTCACGACCCGGTTGCCGAACGGCCGGACGAGCCCCTCGAAGGGCGCGGCCAGGCCGACGACCGTTCCCAGGAGCTTGCCGCTCAGGACCTTGCCGGGGTTGAGGACCTTCCCGGGGTCGACGTCCTTCTTGAATTTTTTGATCTTCTTCAACCGCTCCCGGCCGAGGATCTTCCCGGCCTGGCGAGTGAAATACAGCCCCGTGGAGTAGGGCCGGCCGCCGTGTTTTTCGGCGATCTTGAGCACGGACAGGACCAGGCCGAAGACGAAATTGTAGGAGAACTTCCGCTGGTCGCTGGGGATGAAACCCAGGATGACCGCCTCGGGCCGGCCGTCGCGGCCGGCGCGGATGATGACGCCCTCCTTGACCACGGGCTGCTTGATCTTCTGCTCGATTTCCTCCATGACCTCGCCCAGCTTCTCCAGGGGGACGACGACCTCGGCCGGGACGAGCGAGGGCCCGAGCCGCTTGACGATCATCAGCTTGAAGCGGTTCTCCCATTCGTGGCGGGCGATGCGGTCGTCGAGGATCTCGCCCTGGCAGGGCTTGAGAATCTCCCGCAGAGCGGGCAGGACCGTTTCCCGGTCCTTCTCCCGAAAGGCGAGCGTGGCGATGTAGGCCGCGGGCAGGATCACCTTGGGCTCGGCGGGATGGCCGAGGTGCGTCCGGACCGGGGCCTTGTTCTTGAGCTCGGCCATCTTGGGGTTGATGAAGATCGCCGACCACAGCGGCAGGCGCCTGTCGATGAGCTGTTTGAAAACGCGCGTCAACTCGGACGCGTCGGGGCAGGCCAGGGCCGCTACGCCGAGCTCCTCGAGTCTCATCACCCGCAGGGTGACCCGGCTGATGAAGCCGGTGATGCCCTCGGCCTCGGAAACGACCTCCAGGTCCTTGCCCGAGACCTCCCGGACTTCGCCCGAGGGGAGGACGATACGGGCGGAGAGGACGTTGTCGGCGAACCAGCCGAACTCGAATGACCCGATCCCGGCTCCGCCCTGGGCCAGCCAGCCGCCGACCGAGGACGAGGGATAGCTTGTCGGATAGAGGCGGAGCGTCAAGCCTTTTTTCTTGAGCCCGCGGTCGAGCTGCTCCCAGGTGATGCCCGCCTCGGCGGTCACGGTCTCGGAGGACGCGTCCATCTCGAGGATCTTGCGCATCCTGTAGAAATCGACGACGATGCCTTTCTCGACGGGAATGATGCCGCCGTAGCCCGAGGAGCCCTTGCCCCGGGGAACGAGCGGCATCCTGTTTTCGGCCGCCCAGTTGACCAGCGCGGCGAGTTCCTCCTCGCTCTCGGGCTGCACGACC
>VGJG01000358.1 GCA_016867615.1 Candidatus Aminicenantota bacterium
CGCGGTTGGGATAGCCTTCAAATTCTCCCAAACGCTCTATGGATATTCCGGCCGGCCGGTCGAACAGCTCCTCTGCCGGCAGGACGACTTCCCGGCCGTGGTGAAGAAAGCGGGCCGAATTCCCGGAGGCCAGGAGGACGCCCAGGGGACTCCACGAAAATTTATAGCCGAACGGGTTGGTGTTGGCTTCGGGCGCGGGCAGGCCGCCGCAGTAGGAGACGAAAGACACGACTTTGCCCCCCGTCTCCCGGACCCGATCGATGATCCTCATGGCCTCCATGTGATCGAGGCCGGGATCCAGGCCGGCCTCGTTGAGAAAAACAAGCCCCCTGGCCCTGGCTTCCCCGTCCAGGGCTTTCATCTCTCCCGAGACATAGGAAGCGGTCAGCAGGTGCTTGTTCAGCGCGAGGCAGTGCCGCGCCACACGAGGATGGTGCCCGTAGGGCACAAAGCTGACGACGAGGTCGCTTGAGCCGATGAGCGAAGCCAGGGCGAAGTCGTCCTGGATGTCCAGACCCACGGCCCGGCTGCGGGGACGGCCGCCCGAAAGGTTCCGGGCGCGCTCCGGAACGAGGTCGCTCACAACGACCTCAAACGCCTCCCTGTCCAGGAAATAATCGATCAGGGGCTTGGCCACCAGGCCGGCTCCGAGAACGAGGACTTTATTCATGCGGTCAAGCGCCCGTGGAGAGCTAGGACCTCTTGAGAAATTCCCGCATGTAGGCGTAATCGGGCGTGAACTCGCCGCGGTGGAGAATGACCGCCCTCCGCAGCGGCTCGGGCAGGCGGCCTTCGGCGAATGTCCCGCCGAAGGCGTCTCCGGCCAGATGGGGAATGAAATCCTTGAGAACTTGGCTGAAATATCGGGAAGATTCCAGGGAGATCTCCGCCGGGAGGTTGTAAACGGCCAGGACGACCGGCCCCGTGCCCTGGAAGCCCTCCACGGCCCGGTCCTCGATGATGTCGTAAACATAGACCGGAGAATCCGGGTCGGTGCATTTGACCGTGCATTCCACGGAGCCGTTCACGTCGCAGGAGACGTCGCCGATGACGCGCAGCCGCGGCTGCCCGTTCTGCGTCCAGAGCCTCTTGAGGTCCGGGATGGTCACGAACCGCGGATACTTGGGCTCCCAATAAATGCAGTTGACCAGCGCCGTCAGGTAGGGAAGGAACAGGGCGAAACGCGAGCGGTAGAGATGGGGACGGAGATAGTATTCCTGGAGCTCGAAGGGCTTGCCCTTGCGCCCCGGCTCGACCATGTGCTCTTCCCGGAAGACGACCTTGTACACCCGGTCGGAATGGAAGGCCTTCTTTTCGAAGAAATCCGCGAGGTTTTCCGGGGCGAGCTCCTCGAAGGGCAGGATATCGAAAATGTCCTGGGCTCCACGCGAGGAATGGCCGTAGCCGGCGAAGCCCACGACGAGCGGTGCGAGCGACGGGTCGAGGCCTTTTTCCCGGATCTCCCGCCCCGCTGCGGCGACTTCCCCCCGGGCTTCGTCCAACGTACGGTAGCGCCAGGTCTGCTCCAGGCGGTTGAAGGGAGAGTTCAGCCCCTCCTGACGGAGCTTCCGCCCCAGGGCCCAGAGCGTATCGATCATCCCCGCTTGTCCGGCCTGCCGGCCGAAGAAGACGAGCCGCCGGCCGCCGTCGTCCACGATTTTCTCGTAATCGACCAGCGAGCAGCGCAGCTCCGCCAATCTTTTCAGCATGGCCAGGTTGTGAGGCTGGCCCTTGGTTGTGTGGGAAAAAAAGAGATAGGTTTTTTCGGGGAGAAGAAGCTCGACCGGGATCTCCTTGACCGCCAGGATCACCGAGCAGGGGCGGAGGTCCTCGGAAACGAGGACCTCCGACCGGCGGTATTCATCGTCCGAGAATATCCTGGTCCGGGAAGGCTGAACGGTGATCTTCAGGGCATGACGGTCCTGCAGCTCCCCGGCGTGCTCGGGGATGAGGGGCGTCCTCCGCTCCCAGGGATTTATGTCTTCGCGCCGGATTCCGATCATGTTGTCCATGTTTCACGCTTGTCTCTCTCAAAATGAAGGGAATTTATAGCATAAACACGGCCCGGGGTCAATTTTCCGCCGGCGGCTGAGTTTGACTCCGCCCGGCTTTCGTCCATAATATAGAAGCCATGATACGGTTTTTTAACACCCTCTCCGGCCGCGCGGAGGAATTCCGCCCGATCCGGACCGGAAAGGTGGGCCTCTACACCTGCGGTCCGACCGTTTACGACTTCGCCCATATCGGGAACTTCCGGTCCTATATTTTCGAGGACCTGCTCAAGCGCTTCCTGACTTTCGCCGGGTATCAAGTCCGGCACGTTATGAACATCACGGACGTCGACGACAAGACGATCAAGGGAGCCCGCGACCGCGGCCTCTCCCTCGAGGAATTCACGGCGCCCTTCATTGAAGCCTTCCACCGGGACATCCGGAGTTTGAACATCCTCCCGGCGGATGCGTATCCCCGGGCCACGGAGCACATCCCGGAGATGGTGGCACTGGTCCGCGCCCTCCTGGATCAGGGGTACGCCTACGAAAAGGACGGCTCGGTCTATTTCCGTATCGCCGCCTTCCCCGCCTACGGACGCCTGTCCAAGGTCGATATCGACAGCCTCCATTCCGGCCGGCGGGGGGATGCGGATGAGTACGAGAAGGAAAGCGTCCACGACTTCGCCCTGTGGAAAAAGGCCAAGGAGGGCGAACCGTCCTGGACGACCGAGCTGGGGGCCGGGCGGCCGGGCTGGCACATCGAATGTTCGGCCATGAGCTCCAAATACCTCGGGCGGACGTTCGATATCCACTGCGGCGGGGTGGACAACATTTTCCCCCATCACGAGAACGAGATCGCCCAATCGGAGGCCGCG
>VGJG01000359.1 GCA_016867615.1 Candidatus Aminicenantota bacterium
TTGAAAACGGGGCGGGGATACGGAGTCCGTCTTCTTTATCTTTTTTTCCTGGCCGGCGCCGCCCTCCTCGCGGCCGCTCCTTTTCTGGCTCCCTGGCTGGCCGCTCATGACCAGGACCCGGCGGATGCCCTCTACGGGACCTTCTCCCACGTCTGCCATCAGATCCCTTCCCGCTGCCTCCGGGTGTTCGGCCGGCCGACGGCGGTCTGCGGCCGTTGCCTGGGCGTCTACCTGGGAATTCTGGCCGGCGCCCTCGCCTACCCTTTCCTGCGGGGCCTGGGCGGCACGAAGCTTCCCGAACGCCGGGTGTTCCTGGCGCTGAGCCTTCCCCTGGCCGCGGACGTCCTGGGCAACTTCTTTCGTCTCTGGAACAGCGGGACATGGGTGCGCCTGGCCGCCGGGTTCTCTTGGAGTGTCGTCCTGCCCTTCTTCATCCTGCCGGCGCTGACTGAAATCGTTCTCCGCCTCGAGAAA
The DNA here is from genome assembly GCA_016867615.1 of Candidatus Aminicenantota bacterium. GTDB lineage: Bacteria > Acidobacteriota > Aminicenantia > Aminicenantales > JAFGAV01 > JAFGAV01. Next base: position 475 of record VGJG01000359.1, read on the forward strand.
CGAAGGGGCGGACGCAACCCGGGAGGGGGGTTGCATTTTTCGGGTCGCCAAAATACAATATCCCCCGCTAAAAGAACCCCGCATGGAGCAGAATAAGCAGGAATTCTGGACCCCGGCGCTCATCGCCGGCTCGATGGCCGGTCTCCTGTCCAGCCTCCCCCTGGTCAATTGCTGTTGTTGCCTATGGCCCATCGCCGCGGGACTGCTGGCCGTTTTTCTGTTCCACCGGCAGAGGACTCTGCCGATGACCGGCGCGGACGGCGCCGTCTTGGGAGCCATGACGGGGCTGGCCGCAGCCGTCATCCGCGCCGTTCTCCTGATCCCCCTCCAGAAGCTGAACCTGAGGTTCATGCAGAAATACTTCTTCCCTTATATCCTGGAGCTCTTCGACCAGTCAGGCCAGCCGCCTCCGCCTCAGCTCGAGGAGCTGATCGCCGGAGAGCTTCCCACCCTCACCCTGCCGGCTTTCTTTTTCGACCTCCTCCTGGCCGCCGCCCTGTTCGCCGGGCTGGGAGCCCTGGGCGGGGTGATCGGCGTCTCCCTGTTCAAGAAAAAGACATCTCCCCTCCCCGAGGCCGACCATGGTCCCCAAGACCCAGGTAATCGTCAACCCTGAATCCAACCGGGGGCGGACCCGGGGGCGCTGGAGGGACATCAAGTCCGCCCTCCGGAGCTTTTTCAAGGAATTCCGGTACGAGTTCACCGAAAAGCCCTGTCAAGCCACCGACCTGACCCGGGAAGCGATCAAGTCCGGCTCGGAGCTCATCATCGGCGTCGGCGGAGACGGAACGATGAACGAGATCGCCAACGGTTTTTTCGAAAGCGGCAGGGTCATCAATCCCGAATCCACCCTGGGGGTCGTCCCCTCGGGCACGGGCTGCGATTTTACCAAGAGTCTCAACATCCCCCCGGACGTCGAATCGGCGCTGCGATTGATCGCCGGCCCGCGCCGAAAACGGATCGACGTCGGGCGGGCGGTCTACACCGCCCCCTCGGGGGAGACCGAGCAGAGGTTTTTTCTGAACGTCGCCGACTTCGGGTTCGGCGGCGAGGTCGTCCGGGAAGTCAACCGCAAGCGTCTGGAGAGACGCGCCTCCTCCTATTTCCGCTGCCTGTACACCACCGCCCTGAGCTACAAGAACAAGAGGCTGAGGCTGAAGCTCGACGGGCGGGACGTCCCTCCCCAGGAGTATCTGATCGGAGCGGTGGCCAACGGCAGGATCTTCGGCAAAGGGATGAAGATCGCCCCCCGGGCCGAACTCGACGACGGATGGCTGGACTTCGTCCTGGTCCGGGGCATGAAGGTCATGGAATTCCTTCTCCACAGCTGGAGGATCTACCTGGGAACGCACCTCTCCCACCCCAAGATCGACCTGTATCGAAGCCGAACGGTGGAAGCCGCCCCCGAGCCCGGGGAAGAAGTCGTGATCGAGCTCGACGGCGAGCAGCTCGGCCGTCTGCCGGCCAAGTTCGAAGTCGTGCCCCTGGCGATGAGCGTCAAGAGCTGAGGGCTCTCAGCGTTCGGCGGAAGCGCCGCCCTTCAGGGAAAGATAGAATTTGTCGCTGGTGAGAAGCACTTTGCCCTGCCCGTCGCGGTAGGAATACAGCTGTCCGCCGGGGGGGCCTCCTCGTTTCCGGTAGAGGTCGAGTACCTTGCGGACATAGCCCACCGTCTCGGGAAAGGGCGGGACGCCGTTGTGCTTCTTCACCGCGTCCGGCCCGGCGTTGTAGGCCGCCAGGACGAAACGCAGGTTGTTCCGGTAGAGGGAGATGAGTTCCTTGAGATACCGGGCGCCGGCGTCGATGTTCTGCTGCGGGTCGAAGATGTCGAAGACGCCGTAGTGGGCCGCCGTCTCCGGGATGAGCTGCATCAAGCCCGAGGCGCCCTTGACCGAGACGGCCTCGGGGTTGTAGTTGGACTCGACCTGAATGATGGAATGAATGAGGTTTTCATCCAGTCCGTGCTTCTCAGCGGCGTCGCGGACATAGGATCCGTACTTCTTGACCCCGTCCGCGGCGGAGCCCCCCGCCAGGCCGGACGCCAGGAACAGGAGAACGGAAAACGTGACGATGCTTCTCAAGACGTCACGTGGGGGGATCGCTGTGGAAACCCTCATCAAGACGAGTATCGTCTCCCGCCCCCCTTTTGTCAATGACCCCTGGGGGTGATATTTGGGGGGAGGGCGTGTCCCCGCCTAAGGCGATTCTCTCCTCAGGCCCGCAGAAGCGCCTCCAGGATTTCCGCGCTTTTTTCAAGGACCTCGTCCAGCTTCTGCGGCTCGTGGCCTCCGGCCTGGGCGAAATCGGCCCGGCCCCCGCCCCCCCCGCCCACCAATCCGGACAATTCCCTGACCAGCGTGTCGGCCCGGATCCT
>VGJG01000360.1 GCA_016867615.1 Candidatus Aminicenantota bacterium
GGGCGGCTCCAGGGAGCGGCCCTGCCCTACGCCCTGTCCAACCCCGTCTTCATCGACGTCGACGGGGACGGCGCGTTCACCCCGCCATGGCCCGAGCCGGTGGAATTCAAGAGGGAGGTCCCGCTCAAGCAGGAAGCCGTCCCCCGTTATTGACCCCTTCCCGACCCGGCGCGCTCCGCCCTCTTCTTCAAGGGGAGAACGCTTTGACAGGCGCCGGGCGTCATGCTATAAATAGCGCCCTCCGGAAGCCCTATTCATGAGCCACAACGCGGACATCAGCAGCGCGCCGTGCATCATCAATCCCCGCGCGGCGGGCTACAAATGGCAGAGGAATTTCTTCCTCCGCCGCTACCTCCAGCGAAGGCTCAAGGGCGCCCCGGCCCGGCCCCCGCTCAGCAAGGACGAAACCATCCGCCGGGCCGGCGAGCTGAGCAGGAACAACGACTTCCTGGTGGTCGTCGGGGGCGACGGCACGGTCTCGGACGTCATCCAGGGGATCTTCGAGGCCGGGACGTCGGGCCGGGTGCGCCTGGGCATCATCCCCCTGGGCAGCGGCAACGCCTTCCGCAGGTCGCTGGGCATCCCCAAGGGCGCCAAGCAAGCCCTGCGCCTGCTCAACGAGGGCCGGGTGAAGCCCATCGACCTCATGCGGGTCAACGGGCGCGTCGCCGCCTTCGTCAACATCGGCGGCACGGCAGCCTGCGGATACTTCGCCCACAAGAATTTCGCCCCCGGGGCTCTGGGTCATTTCCTGTCGATCTGGCCGAACCTCTTCTTCCCCCGGCAGCAGGTCGAAGTCGAGCTGCGGGACGGAAAGGACCGTCGCGGCGTTCCCTTCGACCGGCTGGAACTGTCGCTCAACCTGCTGGACGGCATCGTCACCAAAACGAGGTTTTTCGGCTACAACTGGAAGATCGCGCCCCACGCCGTCGCGGATGACGGCTTTCTGGACATCACCTTTTTCACCCTGCCGGCCCCGGCCTATGTCTCCCTGGCGCCCTTCATATACACCGGCCTCCTCCAGAGAATTCTTCGGCAGCGTTACAAGGCCCGGAAGGTGATCCTCCGTGGACGGCGGCTGGCCGTTCAGCACAACGGCGAGGACCTCCCCTATCAGGACCGGATCGAGATCGAAATCCTGCCCAAGGCCATCCAAGTCATCGTCCCGGCCTGAGACCCCCGCCTCCCGCGCCGCGCGCGCTCGGCCCGCGGTATAATGTCCGTCAGGAGTGAAGACATGAACACACTCGCCCTGCGCCTCTGCGCCGCCGGAGCGCTTCTGTCTTTGGCGGGCTGCTCCCTGAACCTGAACCTCGACTTGCTGGGAACGGACACGCCGGGCGGAGAGGTCACGGCCTCGGACATGATCTACCACGAGATCCTCAACTTCAAGAAAAAGACGGGAGCGACCGTGACGGCCCTGATGATGAGCCTGGCCGCCTCGGGCGGATACTACATCGCCTGCGCGGCCGACAGGATCATCGCCCACCCCACGACCCTCACCGGCAGCATCGGCGTCATCGCCCTGTTTCCCGAAACGGCCGTCCTCCTGGACAAGCTGGGCCTCCGGATGAACGTCATCAAATCCGGGGCGCTCAAGGACGCCGGAAGCCTCTTCCGGGAGATGACCGACGGCGATTACCGCGTCTTCCTCGAAGTCGTGGCCGACGGCCGGGTGTACTCGGGCCGGCAGGCTCTCGAGCTCAAGCTGGTCGACGCGCTGGGCTATTTCGACGACGCGCTCCGGGCCACGCTGGAGGCGGCCGGCATCCGGGCGGCCCGGGTCATCGCCTACACCCGCTTCCCTAAATCGAGGACGAACATCTATGCCGCGTCCCGTCAGGCCGAAGCGCTCTGGGAGCCCGGCGACTGGACGCGCGGCCTGTCCGCCCTGAAGAGCGGCCGCTATTGCCTCTGGCTGCCCCCGGCCTTCCGGCCTTGAACGGAGCCGGCGTTCAATCCGCCGGACGGACGGAGATCCGGAAGTCGGGAGGGCGGAGGATGTGGGCCTTGACCGAGCAGGCGTCCACGGCCCGGACGACGGCGGCGCGGTATTTCTCCGGGAAGCCGGGGGGCAGATTGAGCTCCAGGGCGATGCCGCTGATCATTTTTCTCTCCGGGTCGCGCTCGAGGCTCATCCGGACGCCCGCCTCCCGGGCGTCGATATTCCTCTCCCGGCAGAAGGCCAAGAGATAGTATCCGGCACAGGAGGCGATCGAGGCCAGGAAGAGGTCGAAGGGCGAGGGGAATTCCCCTCCGCCGCCGGAGTGGGGGGGCTGGTCGGTGTGGACGACGCGGCCCTTGAGGCTCACGTCGACCTTCATCCCTCCGGGAAAAGCCACCTGGATGTCTTCCATTTCATTTCTCCTTGATTTTCGGCTCCCGCAAGCCCTTGGAAAAAACGGCCAGCAGCAGGGCCTTGTCCTCGGCGGCCAATCCCAGGCGGCCGAAGAGGTCGTAGATCCGGTCGGTCAGCTGCCGGCGGTTCGTGTCGTGGATGAACCCGGCCTGCTCGAGTTTGAGGCAGATGCGGGCGATGCACTCCTCCTGCTCGGGACGGGGCAGGGGCCGGCGGAAGACGACGGGCAGGTCCTGCCGGTCGAAGTCGAAGATATGGAAGAGGGTGAGCAGAACCGCGGCGGCCAGGTTGTAGGAGGGCTGGGCGGCGGCCTGGGGTATGACGAAGCAGGCGTTCGCCCTCCGGAGCTCTTCCCGGCTCAGACCCGTCCGCTCGCAGCCGAACAGCAGGCCGAGCCGCGCCTCCGACGGCAGGCCGTACAAGCGCCCCACGGCCTCCCGGAGCGAGAGGCTGACGAAATCCTTGCGGTAACGGACCGTGCCGGCCAGG
>VGJG01000361.1 GCA_016867615.1 Candidatus Aminicenantota bacterium
AGACCCAGGGCGTAGATGTCCGAGCGCTGGTCGGGCTCCTTGCCGTCCACCTGCTCCGGGGCCATGTACTCCGGCGTGCCGACGATGACCCCCGCGCCCGTCAGGCCTTTCGCCTTGACCGAGCGGGCGATGCCGAAGTCCATGACCTTGGCCTGGCCGTCCCGGTCGATCATGATGTTCTGGGGCTTGAGATCGCGGTGGATGATGCCCAGGCGATGGGCTTCGGCCAGGCCGTCGGCGACCTGGCGGGCGACGGCCGCGGCCTTGCCCGCCGGGAGCTGGCCGACCCGGTGGATGAAGCTCTTCAGGTCCTCGCCGGGGACGTATTCCATGGTGATGTAGTAGGAGCCCTCCTCGCGGCCCAGGTCGTACATGCGGCAGACGTGGCGGTGGGAGATCTGGCGGGCGAGCTTGAGCTCGTTGCGGAAGCGCTCGATCGTCCGCTCGTCTCCGGCGACCTCGGGATTGAGGAGCTTGAGGGCCAGTTTTTCGCGGACTTCCCTGTCGAGGACTTTATAGACGCGGCCCATGCCCCCTCGGCCGAGCTCCTCGATGACCTCGTAGCGTCCGGCGAAGACCGCGCCCGAGGCGAGCTCCCGGATGGGGAGGGACATCGTTTGCGACCGGGCGGCGGCGCCTCCTTTGGGAGGAGAGGGGGGGCGCGGCGATTCGGCCGCGTCCAGGGGCGCGGCGCACTGCCCGCAGAAGCGCGTGCCCGCCGGGTTCTCAATGCCGCACTGGGGACATTTCATGGGGCTCCCCCTCTTTCAGGTGGCCAAAGATTATCAGAAAAGACGGGGTCGCGTCTACACTTTCCACTTTTTGGAGCAGGCCGGGTGCATGAAGGCTTTTATGCCTGGGGATGAATAGCATCTCGGAGCGAACGGGACGCGACCCCGTTTGCCCAAGTTAAAATGCAGTTCCAGGCGGCGCTGAACGTCTATTATGGCGGAAGAAGCTAGATGTGGTGAGCGACCCCAATTGCCGGGCAGGGCGAACGGACTTAGCGCTTCTGAGGAATGTTGTGCCCAGGTGAAACAATATATGAAAATTAGTCGACTAAAAGATAAATATGTTTTCACGTTGTCTATGTACAGGACCTCCTGACCTGAACGCCAAGGTCCGGAACTCCTCCTCTCTCGATTTAAGTGGAAAGCGGTAGCGCGACCCCGTCATTAATATATTGAATGTCCGGCGGCCTTTCTGTATATTCTAGGAACCTCGTCGAAGGTGAACGGCTGCCGCAGTCCTGTGCGGCAAGGGGGACGGGCGGGGACGAAGTGACCGACTCAAACTGACCATGGCTGCGAGAAAATTCAAGAAAATTCTCGCCGTCGCCGGGCTCATCCTGGCCGACGTTTTTCTTGTCCATACCCTCGTCCTTTCCTGGAAGGATGTCAGCCTCGGGACAGGGGGCGTAGCGTTTAGGGCGCTGTTCAAGGGGGTCCTCCAGGCTCATGCCGCCGACATCGACGGGAACGGAATCGAGGACATCACCGGCGTTTTTTCCGATGAGCCCTATCCCCGGAAATACATATTAAAATGTTTTTCCCCCTTCTTGCCGATGGGACATCAGCCTGTCGGATATTTTTTCGAAGACCTTGCCCTGGTCAATCAAACTGTTCTTCACCCGATCGACCTGGAAGGCGGCGCCAGCCTGGAAATCCCCATCGTTGAGATCGTTGACGGGTCGGAGATGGTCCTGAGAACAAGGAATTCAAAGGGCGAAGAAACGGGGGTCCGGCGATTTTCCCTCGGCCAGTGGAATGGATACACGTCCTTCGATGCTTTCTTGGACGACCTCGACGCCGATGGCGGCCCGGAGTTGGTGGCCACCTTCAAAGACTTTTGGAACCAGAGATTGCTCGGATGTCACGGAATCGTCGCCTACGACGTCCGGTCCGGACGTAGGCTCTGGGAATACGCCCTGGGGACGCAGCCGCTCACCAAGAGGGTCGCCGACGTCGACGGCGACGGCCGGAAGGAGATCGTCGTCTGCGGCTGGGGAGCCCACAACGGCATGTCGGCCAACGGGACGGACGACGACCACAGCTACATCATCGTCCTTGACTCCGGGGGGAGAGAGCTGTGGAAGAAGGAGCTCGGCTACTACTACACCATGATCAGCTTCGACATCGGAGATGTCGACGGAGACGGACATCTGGAAATCGTCACGGGCAAGTCCTGTCACCGCGCCTTCGACCCGGACGCGGCGGAGTTGAAGATCCTCGACGCCGCGACGGGGCGGGAGGAGAGGGCGCTGTCGAGAGAGGGGTATTCCTACACGAGCGTATCCCTGGTGAGGACAAAAGACGGAGGGCGCATGGTGGCGGCGGGCGACTCCAAAGGCGGCTTGACCCTGTTTGACGGCAATCTCCGGCCGGTGCGGCAGGTCCGCTACGAGTCTCCCATCAAAGTCATTGGAGCGGCCGTTCTTGGCGAGGAGGGGGCGGCGCGAGACTATCTCTTCGTCCGGGTCGGCGAGAGGGTCCTGGAGGTCTTGACCCCGGCCCTGAAGAGGATTCACCGGGAGGAGCTGGATGTCGCGGGCAGGGAATTCGACGCGGGGATCGTCCCTGTCAGAAACGGCCGGGAGCATGCCCTGGCGCTGACCGCAGACACCCTCTACCTGGTGAGAGAGCAAAACGGGGGATTTCTCCGGCTGCTGGCCTCGGTGTTCGTTTCGCGGTTTGCGGCCCTGCTGCTGGTCCTCATCGTCCTCAACGGCCTGGCCTTTGGCCGGGGCATAGGCGGAAGCGCGAGAAGGGTTGAAGGGGGAGGAGCCGGCGGGATGACGGGCGTCGTTCAGGAGATCGCCCACCGCATG
>VGJG01000362.1 GCA_016867615.1 Candidatus Aminicenantota bacterium
AGAGACGAGGCCGCGGTCATCGGACGGGGAGAGTAGCGGAAGGAGAAGAGGTTCGCGAACCGGACGCGGTCGAGAACATCGAGCGTGGCCTGAAAGTCCTCCTCGGTCTCCCCGGGGAAGCCGACGATGATGTCCGTGCTCAAGTCGAGCCCCGGCACGGCCTCCCTCAGCGCTGCGACCAGGTCGAGATAGTCTTCCCTGGAATAGCCCCTGTTCATGAGCCTCAGGAGACGCGAGGACCCCGACTGGAGGGGCAGGTGGAGCTGGCGGCAGAGCGAGGGGACGGTCTTCAGGGCTTGAACGAGGTCCGGGTCGAAGTTCTTGGGATGGGAGGTGAGGAAGCGGAGCCATTCCACGCCGGGCAGCGCGCTCAGGCGTCGGAGGAGGCCGGCAAGTGGAAGCCCGCTCTCCGGGTCGCGGTAGGAATTGACGTTCTGACCGAGGAGAGTGATCTCCTTGTATCCCCTCCCGGCCAGCGCTTCGGCCTCGGCCGCGACCAAACGCGCGGGGCGGTGCTTTTCGCGGCCCCGGGCGTAGGGGACGACGCAGTAGGCGCAGAAATTGTCGCATCCCTCCATAACCGTCACGAAGGCGCTCACCGGGCTGGAACGCCGATAGGACCGGGGCGCGTCCTCCCGCCAGAGGGAGACCTGCTCGGTGGAGACCGTTTTTCCCGCTCCCCGGGCCAGGAGGCCGGGCAGGAGCGCGAGGCCGTCCGGACCCAATACAAAGTCCACTTCCGGGACGCGGCTCCGGATCCTGTCTCCGTGGACCTGGGCGGCGCAGCCGACGACGGCCAGGGTGAAGTCCCGGCCCGCTTTCCAGGAGGCGACCCTTCCCAGCAGGGAAAAGAGCTTCTCCTCCGACTTGGCCCGCACCGAGCACGTGTTGACCACCACAAGGTCGCTTTCCTCGAGAGAAGGAGACGGCTCGTGTCCCGCGTCGCGCAGCATGCCGGCCAGGCGCTGGGAGTCGTTCTCGTTCATCTGACAGCCGAAGGTGTGGATGAAGAAACGACAGGCAGCCTTCCGGCGCGCTCGGTCGGACCGGCCGGGTTCGGGCATGAGGGGCCGCTCGGAAGGGCTCACAGGAGCCGGTCGAGAAGGGAGGCGGCGCTGCGGACCAGGCGGGGGCAGAGCGTGTCGTGAAGTCCGGCGGCCTCGATCTTTTTCCGGCCCCGCGCCGTCGCGATGTCGTGGCCGAGGAGCGCCCGGCAGCTCAGGGCGCCGTGCCGCGACCGGAAGCGCTCCATGAGTGTTCGGGCCAGGTCGTAGGTTTTGTCCCGGGCAGGGGAATCGTCGGCCCGGGTCTTGCCGTACTTGAGCCCGATGGCCATCAAAGCCCCGGTTACGGCGCCGCAGGTCTCCCCCCGGCGGGCCAGGCCGGCTCCGAAGGCCTGCGCCAGGAGCCGGGCGCGCCGGGCGTCGAGGCCGAGACGGGGAGCGAACGCGGAGAGCACCGCCTGGCTGCAGTTCCAGCCGCGGCGGAAAAGCCGGACGGCGGTTTCGGGCCGGCCGGTGCGTTTCGTGCTGCGCATTCTTCCTCCTTAGAGGACCGTCTCGGCCGCCGGTTTCGCTTTGGCGCCGAGGTTGTGGAGGAGCATTTCCCGGGCGTTCTCCAGGGCGGCCGGCGTGACAAGCCGGCCGGAGATCAAGCGGGCGACTTCCTCGACGCGCTCCTCGAAATCCAGCTTCTTGACCGAAGTGAAGGTCCTTTCTTTTGCGACGCGCTTCTCGATGCGGAAATGATGATCGGCGTGAGAGGCGATCTGGGGGAGGTGGGTGATGCACAGGACCTGGTGGCGGAGGGCCAGATCCTTGAGCTTCAGGGCAACGAAGTCGGCCGTCTTGCCCCCGATCCCGGAGTCGATCTCGTCGAAGATCAGGGTCCGGGGGTCGTCCTGGTCGCGGCCGATGGACTTGAGGGCCAGCATCACCCGCGACAGCTCTCCGCCCGAGGCGATCTTCCTCAAGGGGCGGACCTGTTCGCCGGGATTGGGGCTGATGAGGAACTCGACCTCGTCCAGTCCCGAATCGCGCAGACCGTCCGGACGCTCCCGGTCCGCGTCCGTGCTCCGGACCCGGACCTCGACCCGGGCTTTCTTCATCCCCAGCAGGGCGATCTCCTTCTCCACCAGCCGCCCGAGCTCCGCGGCCGCGTCCCGCCTCAGCGCGGACAGGCGTCCGGCCGCGACGGCGTATTCGCCGAACAGGCCGTCGACCTCGGCGTTGAGCGTCTCCAGACGCTCCCGGCTCCGGGACAAACGGTCCCTCTCCTCGACGAGCAGGCCGTGCGCCGACCGGATGTCGACGATGTCCCGGCCGTACTTTCTCTTGAGCTTTTCTATCAGGCTCAACCGCTCCTCGACGGCCTCGAGCGCCTCGGGCGAGAGGGATTCCCTCTCCCCGTATTTCCGCAGGCGGTCGACCGCTTCCCGGAGGAGAATGGCCGCGGGCTCCAGGGAATCGCGGATGTCGGCCAGAGAGGGGTCGAAGCCCGAGAGCTCGTCGATCATCGTCCGCAGCCGGGAGAGAAGGGAGCTCAGCGAATCCTCGCGCTCGTCGGCGATGTCCAGGGCGCCCTCCACCAGACCGGCGATCTTTTCCGCGTTCTTCAGACGGTGCCGTTCCTGGTGGAGTTCCTCCTCCTCGCCGGGCTTGAGGTCCGCGGCCTCGATCTCCCGAATCTGGAACTCGAGAAAGTCGAGGCGGCGGACCGAATCCTGTTGGAGCGCCTCCAGCTCCAGGATCTCCCGCCGGCGCCGGCGCATCTCCTGGGCCAGGCGGGCGGTCTCGCGGCGCAGGTCGAGTGACCTGCCGAAG
>VGJG01000363.1 GCA_016867615.1 Candidatus Aminicenantota bacterium
CCGCCGTCACGGGGCACACTCATCGCCCGGTCTACGCTTCCCCGGGAGAGGCTCCTTACTTCAACCCCGGCAGCGGGGTCCATCCGGGTTCGTTGACGGCCCTGGAAATCGAAGGCCCCGAGATCCGGCTTGTGGAATGGCGGCCCGGCGCCCGCTCCGGAACCGGGGCGGGAGCCTGCCGGCGGATCCTCAACGGATGCCGGGCAAACCTCTACGAAATCCTGCCCCGCTCCGGCCGAAACTGAGCGCCGCGGGTCGCTCTTCCTTCCCGCCTTCCTTGCTTTTCCTCGCCGATGGGCTTATTGTGCGTAGCAAACCCGGGGCTGATACCCCCGGCCGCAGGTTCTTTCCCGCCGGTCCGGCCCGGGAGCGGCCGGGCTGGAGGGGATGGAATTTCATCCCCCAAATCACCTTTAGGGGTGATTGACGGAAAGGCTCCCCGATGAAATATATGTAGTGACTTGGAAAATGGCCTATCCGCACCCGTATTTTGTCTCGAAGGAGGTCCTTTCCGGTCGATAAAAACAAAGGCGGACAGGGGAAATCATGAGCGCCGATGACAAATTTGAAAAAGACCTTCTGGAATCATCCTCTCCAAAGAAGCCCAAGGAGAGCGAGGGGGTCGACAAGACCGTCGATGACCTTCTAAAGAGCACGCTTTCGGGCTTGGGCCTGGGGATCGAACCGGAGAAGAAAAAGCAGATGCTGTCGGGGGAGGCGGCGACCCCCAAAGCGGAGCCGCCCAAGCCCGTCGCCCCGCCCTGGAAAGAACCCCCGCCGGCCCGGCCGGAAGCCTTCGACGTCAGGCCTCAGGAAAAGGCTCCCAAGGTGGACTCCTCTTCCTGGCTCAAGGAGCCCGCGGCCAAGAAGCCCGAGCCGTCGACCTTCAAACCCGAGCCCCCGCCCAAGAAAGCCGAGCCGAAAACAATCAAGGGCAAAGAAGAGTTCCCCGAATTCCAAAAAAAGGGCGATGTTTTTCCGGGAAGCTATACCGAGCCGGAGAAGAAGAAATCCAAGCCCATCGTCCCCATCGTCGGCGGAGCGGCGGTGGTCGTGGTCGCGGCGGTCGCCTTCCTCTTGTTGGGAGGGAAAAAAGAGACGACTCAAGATACGCGGGGGGCCGTCACGACCGTCAAGCGCGATCTCGGAACCCTTCCCGATGCGGGAACGGTCACCACGGACTCCCCGGAAGTCTCCGAATCCGGCTCTCTGACGGCCGCAGCGACGGCGCCCCCGGTGAAAGAAAAACCGCAACCCGCAACCGGGAAGCCGGAGGCGGACAGACCCGCGCCCGCTCCGGAGAAGCGCTCCGCCGCCGAAACAGCGGCCGCCGCCGAGCCCGCGGGATCGCCGCTGGTCCCGGTCGACCAGGGAGCGGTCAGGGTCCAGGAGATCAAGCCCACCCGCACTCAACCCACGGCCGCCGAATCGGCGGCCGCCGCCGGGACGGCAGCGGCTCCGGCCCGGCCCAAGACCATCCTGGGACAGCTCATTCCGATCGAAGAAGCCGATACCGTACCCGTCCTGGTGCGCAGGATCGAGCCGGAATACCCCCCCCTGGCCTTCAGGATGAAATCCGAGGGAACGGTGACGGTCAACGCCCTGATCGACGAAACGGGGGCGGTCGTCAGGACGGAAGTGCTCAAAGCCTCCGGCAGTCCTTACGGGTTTGAAAAAGCCAGCCGGGACGCGGTCATAAAATGGAGATACCGGCCCGCCGTAAAGGACGGAACCTACGTCAAGGTCTGGATGCCGGTGGTCGTGACCTTCACCATCCAAAGATAAGGAGAACCTCCGTGGCACTCAACACCGACCAAGAAGCGCTTTACCGGAAGACGATGCAGGAAGTGCGGAAGCAGCTCGCCGCTCTGGATGCCCAGATCGAAAAAGAGCTGCAGCTCGTCCGCGAAAAGCTGGCCGCCCTCCAGGAGCAGAAAAAGACCTACAAGCTGGTGCTGGAAGGCACGGCCAAGCTGCTCGGCCTGGAGATGGAGCTCGAGGAAGAAGAGGAAAAGATCACCGACATGCCCAAGGTCTGAAGCCGCGCCGGCAGGTCCGCTTTGAGACGCGACGGCCGGCTTGCCCGCCGGCCGTGAGCGCCCCCCATGCCGGAGAGGAGACAATTGACCGCGCGACGCTCCGGCTCCCCCCGCCAAGGATAGCCGATGCACCTTTTCACCCTGATCTCCGTGGGGGTCATCGTCGGCTTCGTGGCCGCCATCCCCCTCGGCCCGATCAACATCTACGTCGTCACCAACACGCTCAAGCGCGACTTCCTGCACGGCCTGCTGGGGGGAGCCACCGCGGCCGTACTGGACGTCTTTTTCTGCCTGGCTTTTTTGATGAGCCTCAAGCGCATCGTCGACCTCATCGCCCGCTACTCCTCGGTGATGAAGGCCCTGGCCGCTTTCCTCCTGACGGCCATCGGCGTCCGCCTCCTCATTCAGGCCAAGAACTACGCTTCGTCCGGCTGGCCGGACCGGCCGACGAAAATATCGCCCCGGCCCATCATGGCCGTCTTCCTGCTGTACATCTCCAACCCGGCGCTTTACGGGTTCTGGCTGGCGGCGGCCGGCCTGGTCGCCACGCACCGCTGGGTGGCCGGCGCCGCCGATGCCTGGCTCTTTTCCCTGACCGTGGGTCTGGGCAGCCTGTTGTGGTATTTCCTTCTCGTCCGGTATGTCTCCCGGCATCACCGGCAGATCCGTCCCGAAGTCTTCCGCAAGATCCTGATCGCGCTGGCCGTGGTCCTTTTCCTCCTCGCCGCCTACAGCCTGGCGTCTCTCTTCTTCCCCAGCCTGCCCGCGGCCATCTAGAGA
>VGJG01000364.1 GCA_016867615.1 Candidatus Aminicenantota bacterium
TGAAAGCCGCCCATGCGGCCCTGCGAGTCGCCCTTGGGCATTTCCTGGTGGATGATGCCGCTTCCGGCCGTCATCCACTGCACGTCGCCCGGGCCGATGACGCCCTTGTTCCCCATGCTGTCCCCGTGCTCGGCCGTGCCGCGCAGCATGTAGGTGATGGTCTCGATGCCTCGGTGGGGATGCCAGGGGAATCCCGGCAGGAAGAGGGCCGGGTCGTCCTGCCGGAAATCGTCGAAAAGCAGGAAGGGGTCGAACAGCGGCACCTCGCGGAACCCGAATCCGCGCCGGAGATGGACTCCGGCCCCTTCGAGGGTCGGCTGGCTTTTAAAGACCTTGCGTATTTTTCTCGTCCCGGTCATGGGGTCTTCCTTGAAGCGGCCTCCGGCATTATTTTATCACGCCGTCGCCCGTGTGCCGTCAAAGCGCCCGTGTAAGGGGAAAGGCGGCCTGAGGGTTGGGCGGGTCTGGCGAAACCGGATTGCATTTGATAAAATGGCGACACATGCTTCGCTTGTCGCTGATTCTCCTTTTCGTCGCCGTCGGCCTGTCGGCCTGGACGGGGGAACACATGGAAGATTCGAAAGAAGGGCTGATGGCCCTGCTCCCGGCCGAGGTCGCGGGGTGGAGGGCCGAGGCCGAGGACCAGGTTTACGACCCCGAGACGATCTTCGACTACATCGACGGCGCGGGCGAGGTGTACCGCTCCTACAATTTCCGTCTTCTCCTCTCGCGGCGCTACGAGCGCGAGGGCGCGGCCGCCCTCGTGGCGGACCTGTTCGACATGGGCTCGAGCCGCGACGCCTTCGGCGTCTTCACCCACGATCTTGACGGGGAAGACGCCCGGCTCGGGCAGGGCTCGAACTACAAGGGCGGCCTTCTGTCTTTCTGGCGGGACCGGTATTTCGTCTCGCTCTACGCGGAGGAAGAGACCGAGGAGACGAAGCGGGCGCTCTTCGCCCTGGGGGCGACGGTCGACAAGGCCGTGGGCCGGGACGGGTCGAAGCCCGATCTGCTCAAACTGCTTCCCGGGAAATACCGCGACACCGGCCCGGTGCGCTATTTCCACACCCACCATGTGCTGAACTATCATTTCTTCGTCGCCGCGGAAAACATCCTCAACCTCGGTCCCGGAACCGAGGCGGTGCTCTCCGGCCGCTCGGCCCCTCCCGCCGCCCCCGAGCCTTCCGGGGAGGAAGCGGGCCGCGGCGTCCTGCTTGTCGTTCGCTATCCCGCCCCCGCGGAAGCTTCGGGGGCGTTTTTCCGATTCCTCGAGACCTATATGCCCGACGCGAGTCCCGGAAGCGAGCCCCTGGAAGACGCCCGCCTCGTCCGGACCGAAGACGGCCGTTGGACCGGAGGATTCGCCCGGGGCGACGTCGCGGCCATCGTTTTCCAGGAAGCTTCGGCCGAGAATGTCCTCGAAGCCCTGCGCCTCGTCGCCGGGGCTCTCGACAAGGATCGTTGACCCGCGCCGCCCCGGCCGTCCTGCGGCGGGGCGCGCAGGGTGACAGGATAAAGCGGAGAAGAAGGAGAAAGCCATGAGCCGAAAGCCGTTCACCCGTCGGGACTTCCTCAGAGCCGCGGCCGTCGCGCCGCTGGCCGGAGCCGTCGCCTCGAGCGGTCTGGCCGGAAGCGCGGCCCGGGGGACCGCCCAAGCGGCCCAATCGCGCGTCATTCTCATCCGGGACAAGGAGGCCCTCGGCCCGGACCGGAAGGTCGCGTCCGGGGTCGTGGAGCGGATGCTCGACGAGGCCATGACGGCCCTGTTCGGGGAGGTCAAGAGCCCCCAGGCCGCCTGGATGAAGATCATCAAGCCCGACGACGTCGTGGGCATCAAGACGAACGTCTGGAACCGGCTTCCCACCGGACCCGAGATCGAGCAGCACCTCAAGAGGCGGGTCATGGATTGCGGCGTCCCGGCCGAGAAGATCGGGATCGCCGACCGCGGCCTGCTCAACAACCCGCTCTTCACCGAAGCCACGGCCCTGGTCAACGTCCGGCCGGGCCGCACCCATCACTGGTCGGGCGTCGGGAGCTGCATCAAAAACATGATCATGTTCTCTCCCCAGCCGTACACCTGGCACGACGATTCCTGCGCCGACCTGGCCAAGCTCTGGGACCTGCCGTACGTCAAGGGCAAGGTCCGGCTCAACATCCTGGTCATGCTCACCCCCCTCTTCCACGGCATCGGGCCGCACCACTATTCCGACCAGTACATCTGGGATTACAAGGGGCTCCTGGTCGGCACGGACCCCGTGGCCGTGGACGCCGTCGGCGTGCGCATCCTCGAAGCCCGGAGGCGCGAGTTCTTCGGCGAGGAGCGGCCGCTCCAGCCGCCCGCCCATCACGTCGTTTACGCCGACACGCGCCATGGCCTGGGCGTAAGCGACCTTTCCCGGATCGATCTCGTCCGGCTGGGCTGGCGGGAGGGCGCTCTCATCTGAGCCATGCCGATCTACGAGTACCGCTGCCTGGCCTGCAAAAGGAAGAGCAGCTTTCTTTTTCTCAGCCCGGCAAATCCGCCCGAGGTCGTCTGCCGCCACTGCGGGGGCCGCGAGATGGAGAAGCTCGTCTCGAGGGTGGCCGTCCTCCGCTCCGAGGAGGGCCGCCTGGAGCGGATGGCAGACGCGGCCGAGTCGGCGGGCATCGACGAGAACGACCCCCGGAGCGTCGCCCGGTGGATGAAAAAAATGGGCCGCGAGATGGGGGACGAGATGGGCGAGGATTTCGACCGGTCGCTCGAAGAATCCCTGGAGGGTGGAGGAGGAGTGGGGGAGAGCGGCGGGGCGGTTGATGAAAAT
>VGJG01000365.1 GCA_016867615.1 Candidatus Aminicenantota bacterium
CGGGAGGTGATCTTCCGCGCCTGGGGGAGGGCGAAGCCGAGGCTGAGGAGGACGTCCCTCAGCTTCTCCAGGTCGGCCGGCTCGGGCGGCGGAAGGATGCGATGAAGGGAGGGGACCTCCCGCTCCTCGAGGAAGGAAGCCACGGCTTCGTTGGCCGCGACCATGAAATCCTCGATCATCTTCTGCGCCTCGTTCTGCCGTCCGGCGTCCACCCGGCTCAGCCGGCCCCGCTCATAAACCAGCTCGGGCTCGGGGAGGTCGAAATCGAGGCTCCCCTCCTCCAGCCTCCTTTTCCGCATCGCCGCGGCCAGGGTCCTCATGGTGTCGAGGTCGGGCAGCAGGGCGCTGTGGCGCCGCATCTCTTCGGGGTCGCCGTTGAAGATCTTGAACACCGAGGTGTAGGTCAAGCGCTCGACGGTGCGGATGACCGAGGGATGGAAGGCGGCGCCCGTCACCCGGCCGCGGCCGTCCGCCTCCATCAGCACCGAGACCGTCAGCCGGTCCTCCCTGGGCCTCAGGCTGCACAGGCCGTTGGACAGCCTCTCGGGCAGCATGGGCAGGGTCAGGCCGGGCAGGTAAACGCTCGTCGCCCGGGCGAGGGCTTCCCGGTCGAGCGCCGTGCCGGGACGGACGTATGCCGAGACGTCGGCGATGTGCACGGCCAGGAGCGTGCGCCCTCCGCCCAGGGAGCGGACTCCGATCGCGTCGTCGAAATCCTGGGCGTCCTCGCCGTCGATGGTCACGGTCGTCCAGGACCGGTAATCCTCGCGGGCGGCGCGCTCCGCGGGCGGGATGTCCTCCCCGAAGGCATCCGCCTCGGCCAGGGCCTCGGGCGCGAAGGCCCGGGCCAGACGGAAGCGCCGGACGACCGTCTCGGTGTCCACGCCCGGGTCGTCGGGGAAGCCCAGCACCTCCTCGATCCGCCGCGAATCCCTGCCCGCCGTCGCGACCATGCCCGGCTGGAGAGAGGGCCCGGGAATTTCCTTCAGGTGGAACCCCTCGCCGCCGGCCGCATCGAAAGGCAGGAGGAGCGGCTTTCCGTCCCTGAGGGTGAAAACGCCCAGGACCCTCTCCTGCCCGCGCTTGACGACCCGGGTCACGCGCCCCTCGGGCTTGCCCGCCCGGCCGCGCTCCTTGACCGTGACCTGGACGATGTCGCCCTGCATGGCCCCGCCCGTCGCCGGGGCGGGGACGAAAATGTCCCGCGCCTCCGCGTCCCCTCCCGCGGGAGCGACGAAGCCGAACCCGCCTTGGGCCTGGCTGAAGCGCCCCTCGACGACCGTCTGCCGCGGGACGGCCGAGAACTTGTGGCGCGTTTTCCTCACCGCGCCGCGGTCCACGAGCTCGCGCAGCGTTCTCTGCAGGCCTTTCCTCTCCTTGGCCGAGAGCCCGAGGCCGGAGGCGATCTCCGCGAAGGTCAGCTCTTTCTTCGCGCTCCTCAGGAAACGGACGATCTTTATGTCCATGGCGTCTCTCAATAGTAGCGGCCGCTGATGAAAGGGATGCGGTGCCGCACCCGTAGGTTTTTGACGACCCGGGCCCGGACCCGGCCTTCGTGCTCGGTCCCGGCGGAGGACGGGAATTCCCGCAGGACCTGGCGCTCGGCTTTTTCCCGCTCCTCGGCGGGACAACGCTCCCAGAGAAGGGCCGCGAGCTCCTCCTCCAGACGCTCGAGCTCCGTTTCGCGCCCCTCCCCGGCCTCGGCGTGGCTCAGGGCGCGGCGGAAGAGTTCGGCGAGCCAGGGCATCTCCTCGGGGACCTCCTCCAGGAAGGCCTTCGCTTCCTCCCGGATCCTCTCCCGTCGGGCGGCGCCGCCGCGCGCCGGCCTCCTCCCGCCGACGGCCCTCTCCCGGTGCTGGTCGTACGCCCGCCTGACGAAGGCGTCGCAAAAGACGAGCGAGAGCTTTCCCCTCGCCGGCGGCGCGCCCGCCGACCGCCGCCGGAAAGCCTGCTCCAGGCCCGCCAGGGCGGCCGAGACGGGGATGCCCTCTTTTTCCCAGGCGGCGAGGACATGAAGCTCCCGTCCCGACAGGATGAACGGGGCGCCGCGAAGACGCAGGAAGGCCCGGCTGACCTCCTGGAAATACCGGTCTCTGGCTTCCTGTCCGTCTTCCATGGCTAGTTCCGCTCCCGGGCTTCAGTCCGCGTCGCCCCGGCTCCGCTCGAAGAGGATCCTCAAACCCTCCAGGACGAGGTTCGGCTCATGGGCGTCCAGGGCGGGGACATGGGGCAGGAAGAGCTCGGCGAAGCCGCCGGTGACCACCACCTTGGCGGACGCGGCCAGCTCTTTCTTCATCTCGGCGATGATGTGGGCGATCAGGCCCACGTAGCCGTGGAACAGCCCGGACTGCATGCTCGAGGCCGTGGTCCGTCCGATGACCCGGCCCGGGCGGGCGATCTCGACCCGGGGCAGCTTGGCCGTCCTCGAGGACAGGGATTCGGCGGCGATCTGGATGCCCGGGGCGATGGCTCCGCCCAGATACTCACCCCGGGCCGAAACCGCGTCGAAGGTGATGGCCGTCCCGAAATCGACGACGATGCACGGGCCGCCGTGCTTTTCGTAGGCCGCTACCGAGGCCGTGATGCGGTCCGCGCCGACCTCGAGGGGGTTTTCATACAGAATGGGCATGCCCGTCTTGAGCCCGGGCCCGACGACGACGGGCTTGACCCCGAACAGGCGCCGGATCAGGGCGACGAAGACGGGCGTCAGGGGGGGGACGACGCTGGAGATGATGACCTGTCCGACGCTCTCCGGGCCGATCCCCGCGCCGGACAGCAGCCCGGTCAGGACGAGC
>VGJG01000366.1 GCA_016867615.1 Candidatus Aminicenantota bacterium
GAGGCGGCGCCCCTGATAAACCTGCACGATCTTGTCCGCGGCCCGGACTTCCAGAAACCATGGCCGGCATGGATCGCAGGCCGTCGCTCCCAGGCGGTTGATGTTGTGCTTGAATTTCATGATGTTCCGGGACGGAAAAAAGCACTCCCGGTAACGGGCGTAGCCGACGAGCTCCTCCCGCTCGAAGACCGCAGCCAGGGCCAGTTCGCTCTCTTGAGAGAGGCTTTTAAGAAACTCTATGATCGGCTGCGGGGTATCCCTGATGTACTGGGAAAGATCCAGTCTTCGGTCGCGCAGCCCGAGGCGGAGAATCTTCTTGAGTCCCCGTTCCTTGACCCGCAACATCTCGGACAGGTAGGCGCGAGTGACGGACCGTCCGGCTTCGACTTCTGCGGTGATGGCCTGAAAGGCCAGGTGCAAATGGCTCTGCCGCATCTGGATAACGAAATCCTTCATGGCCGGGCTGCAGGCGGCGGTCTCAAGAAGGATTTCTTCCTCGGGAGAAAGGTCGGGGGGAAGGGGGTCGAGGAGAAAGAGACTTCCTCCTTCCAGGGCGATTTCTTCGCAGACGGTGTGCCCCGTTTCCTCGATATCTTTATTCGTCAGGCCGGAAAAAAAAGCGACCCAGCCACGGTCCAGAGGGCCCAGGAGCGTTCGAAACGCTTCTTTCTCCAGGCCGAAGCCGATGATCTGGATGGGAGGAGCTCCGGTCTCCTCATCGGAGAAAGCCTGTTTCAGAGATTCTTTCCGCGAACCGAGGTCCTCTCCTTCTATGACCCGTACTCCCTTGAGATGGCGCGTTTCCTTGGGAACATCGCCCAGGAGCAGAATCTGCCGGTAGCGGGGGATATAGATGCGCAGCCAGCAGAACAAGGAATGAAAAAGAGAGGGGTCTGAGACGGAGCAAATGAGCCTGTTTCTATCCCAGAGGGAAGACAGAACCCGAGCCTCGACGAAGAGGATCCTGTCCTTGGCCGCTTCTTCCTTCCGCCGGGACTCCACTACGGTTCCTTTGGAGCGTTCTCCAGAGCCGCCGCCGCTTGTTTCATTTTTAAGAAGGCCGGCCCGATGTCCAGGGATTTCCCCCCCACAAGGGCCAGGAAGGAACCATCCCGTTGGACCCTGGCCAGCAGGATCTTTCTTTCCGCACCCTCGATCAGGACCTGATCGAACGCGGGAAGCCCGGCGAGCCGAGCTGTTTCGGCCAGCTCCACGACCACGGGGATCAAGCACGCCTGTTGCTCGGCGGCCATGTCGGACGGAATGGAGATCCAGGTCAGGACGCGTCCCTCGGCTGTGAAGGCGCCGGACGCCTCACTTATGTTGAGGTCGGGACGAAGCTCTTCAGGTTTTTTTTGCAATGTGGGCCTTATAAGGGATCATAATAAAATCCAAAACATGAAAGATCCCTCGACTAAATATGAAGGTTTCGACTCCTCGGGTCAATGCTCTCCGAGGGTGATTCTTCTTTATCCGCCCTCGTCCCCGCGGTCACCCTCAGCGGCTAGTCTTTCGGCTGCCGCGAAAATGCGCCAAGCCCGCCGTAACGAAACCCGGCCATTGACAAAAGGAAAAGAGAGCCCCTAATATAAGCTGCCTTAAGTTCGGCTGAGAGGGAGCCGGGGGCAGCGGGACGCGCAAGGAATAGGAAAGATGAGAGCGGGAGGACGCTTGTCTCGGACCGGATTCGACAACGCGCTGTACCTGGAGCTGCAGACGCGGGCCATCCTGGAGCGCGTGGACCGCTTTGAGAACAAGCTCTACCTGGAGTTCGGGGGGAAGCTCCTGTTCGATTACCATGCCGCGCGCGTCCTGCCCGGCTTCGACCCCAACGTCAAGATGAAGCTTCTGCGGAAGCTGAGCGACCGGGCCGACATCCTGTTGTGCATCTACGCCGGGGACATCGAGCGCAAGAAAGTGCGCGCCGATTTCGGCATCACCTACGACGCCGACGCCCTGAAGCTCATCGACGACCTCCGGGACTGGGGGCTGGACGTCCTGGCCGTGGTCGTGACCCGCTTCGACAACCAGCCGGCGGCCCGGGTCTTTAAAAACCGGCTTGAGCGCCGGGGGATACCGGTCCACACCCATCCCTTCACCAAGGGGTATCCCACGGACATCGACCTGATCGTCAGCGACGAGGGCTACGGGGCCAACGATTTCATCGCCACGAGCAAGCCGCTGGTGGTCGTCACCGGCCCCGGTCCGGGAAGCGGCAAGCTGGCCACCTGCCTGTCGCAGATGTACCACGAATGGAAGCGCGGCACGAAGGCCGGCTACGCCAAGTTCGAGACCTTTCCCATCTGGAACCTGCCGCTCAAGCACCCGGTCAACGTGGCCTACGAGGCGGCCACGTCCGACCTGGGCGATTTCAACCTCCTCGACCCCTTCCATCAGGAAGCCTACGGGCAATCGGCCGTGAACTACAACCGGGACGTGGAGGTCTTTCCCGTCGTCCGGCGCATCCTGGAGAGGATCACGGGGGGCGAGTCCCATTGCCTCTCGCCGACGGACATGGGGGTCAACGCCGCGGGGCTGGCCGTCGTCGACGACGAGGCCGTCCGGCGGGCCTCGCGGCAGGAGCTCATTCGGCGCTATTTCCGTTACCAGTGCGAGTTCGCCATGGGGCTGACCGAGAAGGAGACCGTCCAGCGCGCCGAGCTCCTGATGAGGGAGATGAACGTCCTGCCCGAGGACAGGAGCGTCGTCGTCCCGGCCCGGGAGGCCGTGGAAGACGCCCGGAGGCGGGGCAAGGGCAACGAGGGCGTGTTCGTCGGCG
>VGJG01000367.1 GCA_016867615.1 Candidatus Aminicenantota bacterium
TCAAAGATGTTTTCAATAAAATCTCCTCAAGTACCATGACCGAAGTCCTGGTGGTCTTCGCTCTTTTCGGCGCCCTGGGGGCGGCGCTCGTCTTCCTGAACGCCCTCCTCGGGCCGCGGCGCCACAGCCCGGTGAAGGACACCCCCTTCGAATGCGGCAGCCCGCCGCTCGAGCGCGAGATCAAGCCCTTCCCGGTGAAATTCTACCTCGTCGCCTTCCTCTTTCTCGTCTTCGACATCGAGATCGTCTTCTTCTTTCCCTGGGCGGTCGTCTTTCGCGAACTGGGGCCCGCGGGCCTGGCGGTCATGGGCGCCTTCGTCTTCGTCCTGGCCGTGGGGTTTGCCTATGCCTGGAAGAAGGGAGCGTTCCAGTGGGATTCCTGACCACGACCTTCAACAGCCTGCTCGGCTGGGCGCGGAAGTATTCCCTGTTCCATTATCCCTTCGTCACCGCCTGCTGCGGCATGGAATACATGTCCGCGGCCTGCGCCCATTTCGACATCGACCGCTTCGGCGCCGGCTGGACGCGGTTCTCGCCGCGCCAGGCGGACATGCTCCTCGTGGTGGGGACGATCACTCAGAAGCAGGCTCCCGTCCTGCGGACGGTCTACGAGCAGATGACCGAGCCCAAATGGGTGATGGCCATCGGCGCCTGCGCCGTGAGCGGGGGGATCTACGACAACTATGCCGTCGTCCAGGGCGTGGAGGCGGTCATTCCCGTGGACGTCTTCATCCCCGGCTGTCCGCCCCGGCCGGAGACCATCCTGGACGCGCTGCTGAAGCTCCAGGACAAGATCCAGAAACAGGACCAGGATTGGAGATGGAAGAGACGCGGGTCCTGAACGAGCTGAGGACGCGTTTTCCGGGCGCGGTCCGCGACGCCCTCAGCCTGGCGGGGGACGACGTGCTCCTCGTCGAACGGGAGGGGTTTTTCCGTCTGGCGGAGGCCCTGAAGGCCGCGCCCCTGGATTACGCCCTGCTCCTCGACCTGACCTGCGTCGATTACCTCGCCCGGAGCGGCTGTCTGGAGATGGTCTACACGTTTCTGTCGCTCGGCCGGAACCATCGTTTGCGGGTCAAGATAACGCTGCCCGCCGGGGAGGCGCGCCTGCCCTCGCTCGCCCCCCTGTGGAAGAACGCCGACTGGCTGGAGCGCGAGGTCCACGAGATGTTCGGCGTCGACTTCGAGGGGCATCCCGGCCTGCGTCCGCTGCTGCTCTACGAGGGGTTCGAGGGACATCCCCTGCGCAAGGACTATCCGCTGCGGCGGCGGCAGCCGCTCATCCCCCTCAGGGAGGAGCCATGAGCGACCGCCTCCGCAAAAGCGCCCGGACCGAGAGCATGCTCCTCAACATGGGGCCCTCGCATCCGGCCATGCACGGCGCCGTGAGGATCATGCTCGAGCTCGACGGGGAGCGGATCCTGAACAGCGAGGTCGAAGTCGGCTACCTTCATCGCGGATTCGAGAAGACCTGCGAGAACCGGACCTACTTCAACCTTCTGCCCTACACCGACAGGTTGAACTACGTCTCGCCCCTGATCAACAACGTCGGCTACGTCCTGGCCGTGGAGAAGCTCCTCGGCCTCGAGCCGCCGGAACGCGCCCAGTTCATCCGGGTGCTGATGAGCGAGCTGTCGCGCCTGGCCGACCACCTGACCTGTCTGGCGGCCATGAGCATGGAATGCGGGGCCTTCACCGTCTTCCTGTACATGATCCAGGCCAGGGAGTTCCTGTGGGATGTGATCGAGGCCACGTCGGGGGCGCGGATGACCGCCTCCTCTATCCGCGTCGGGGGAGTGCGGGCCGACCTCGCTTCGGGCTGGGAGGACTCCCTGCGGAAAGCGGTGGCCGAGACGCGGCGCGTGCTCAAGGACGTGCGCGGCCTCCTGGACAAGAACAAGATCTTCCTGAACAGGACGCGCGACGTGGGAGTGATCTCCAAGGAGGACGCCCTGTCCTACGGCTGGACCGGGCCCGCCCTGCGCTCGACCGGGATCGGCTACGACGTCCGCAAGGCCCGTCCCTACCTCGTATACGACCGCCTGGACTTCGAGGTGCCGACGGGCGAGCGCGGGGACAATTACGACCGCTACCAGGTGAGGATGAGGGAGATGGACCAGAGCCTGCGCCTCGTGGAGCAGGCGGCTGCGGCGCTGAAGGGCTGTGCGCCCCCGGTCCGGGCCGCCGACCCCCGGCTCGAGCCCGGGGAAGCCATCGCCCGCAGCCGCTTCCGCCGTCCCGAGGAGTCCGTCCGTCTGTCGCCCACGCTCGAGGGAGCGGAAAAGGACCTCATGCCCGGCATCCTGGCCGACGACGGCCGGTCGGTCGTCCCTCCCAAGGAGGACGCCTACACCTCGATCGAGGGGCTCATCCGTCACTTCAAGTTTTTCATGAAAGGCCACGGCCTGCGCCCCCCGCCGGGCGAGGTCTATCAGGCCGTCGAGGGGGGGAACGGCGAGCTGGGCTATTACATCGTCTCGGACGGAACGGACCGGCCCTACCGTCTTCATCTCCGCGCGCCCTGTCTCCACCTCCTGGCCGCGCTCGAGAGCCTGATACGCGGCCGCTACGTCGCCGACATCATCCCCACCTTCGGCTCGCTGAACATCATCCTGGGGGAGCTCGACAGATGAACCGGGGCGTTCCGGACAGGGTCGGGAGGCGGGTGCAGGACCTCCTGTCCCGCTATCCCCAGCCCCGGGCGGCGCTGCTGCCCGTTCTCCGTGTCCTCCAGGAAGAGAGGGGGTATCTCAGCCCGG
>VGJG01000368.1 GCA_016867615.1 Candidatus Aminicenantota bacterium
CTGACCGGCGAAAGCCTGCCCGTGCCCAAGGACGATGCTCCGGTCGAGCTGTCGACGATGCTCGCCGACCGCCGCAACATGGCCTATGCCTCCACACTGGTCATCAACGGGACCGGCAAGGGAGTGGCGGTCGCCACCGGCGACCGGTCCGAGATCGGCCGGATCAACCGCATGATCGCCTCCGCCGAAACCATCGACACGCCGCTCACGCGAAAGATAAAACAATTCAGCGGCGTCATGCTTTACGTCATCCTCGCCCTGGCGGCCGTCACCTTCGCCGCCGGCTTTCTGCACGGCCACAGCTGGATCGACATGTTCATGGCCGCGGTGGCTCTCGCCGTGAGCGCCATCCCCGAGGGCCTTCCGGCGGCCCTGACCATCACCCTGGCGATCGGCGTCGGGCGGATGGCGAAGCGCCACGCCATCATCCGCAAGCTGCCGGCCGTGGAAACGCTGGGCAGCACCACCGTCATCTGTTCCGACAAGACCGGCACGCTCACCCAGAACCAGATGACCGTGACGCAACTGTTCGCGGGCGGCGCTCGGTACGGCGTCTCGGGCGTCGGCTATGCGCCCCAGGGGCGCATCGCCCCTCTCGGCGAAGGTCCGCCGCCGGAATCCAACGAAGCGCTGTCGGAGCTGCTGACGGCGGGGGCGCTGTGCAACGACTCCCAGCTCCTCAAGACCGACGAGGGCTGGCGGGTCGATGGCGACCCCACCGAGGCCGCTCTGCTCGCCGCCGCTATCAAATCCGGGATCGGTCCGCCAGAGGCCGCGCGCCGGCTGCCGCGCATCGACGCCATCCCGTTCGAATCCGCCAGGCAATACATGGCCACTCTTCACGATCCGGGCCCCGGTCGGCCCAAGCTGGTTTATGTCAAGGGGTCGATCGAAAGCGTTTGCCTGGACTGCGTCCTCGGTTATGGAAACCGGGGCGCTCCGGCGGTTGTGGACCCGCGGGAGATCCATGCCCTGGTGGAGGAGATGGCCGCGGCCGGCCTGCGGGTCCTGGCCTTCGCCCGCAAGGAGATGCCGCCGGACACAATCCGCATCCGGCACGAGGACCTGGCCGAGGGGCTCCAATTCGTCGGGCTGCAGGGGATGATCGACCCCCCGCGCCCGGAAGCGCACGAGGCGGTTCAGGATTGCCAGCGGGCCGGCGTGCTGGTCAAGATGATCACCGGCGACCACGCCGGGACGGCCGCGGCGATCGGCCGCCAGCTCGGCCTGTGCGGCGAATCGTGCGCGCTGCACACCCATGAAGTCATGACCGGCCGGGACCTGGCCGGCCTCTCGGACGCGCCGTTGGCCGACGCGGCCGAGCACACCGCCGTCTTCGCCCGGGTCACTCCGGAGCAAAAATTGCGGCTGGTGGAGGCGCTCCAGCAGCGCCGGCACGTCGTGGCCATGACCGGAGACGGGGTCAACGACGCTCCCGCCCTCAAGAAGGCCGACATCGGAGTCGCCATGGGCATCAGCGGCACCGAAGTCTCCAAGGAAGCCGCCGACATGATCCTGACCGACGACAACTTCGCGACCATCAAAGCGGCGGTCGAGGAGGGCCGGGGGGTGTTCGACAACCTGACCAAGTTCATCACCTGGACCCTGCCGACGAACGGGGGGGAGTCGCTGGCCCTCATGGCGGCGATTTTTTTCGGCCTCGACCTGCCGGTGCTGCCCCTGCAGATCCTATGGATCAACATGACCACCTCCGTTCTGCTGGGGCTCATGCTGGCCTTCGAGCCCAGGGAGCCCGGGATCATGGAGCGCCGCCCGCGCGATCCCAGGGCGCCGATCCTGTCCGGCGCCCTGGTTTTTCGCATCGCGCTGGTCAGCGTCCTCCTCATGCTGGGCGCCTTCGGGCTTTTCGAGCTGGAGATGATCCGGGGCGGAAACCTGAACCTGGCGCGCACCCTGGCGGTGAACCTTCTCATCTTCGGGGAGATGTTCTATCTTTTCAACTGCCGCTCTCTGGTCCGCCCGATCCGCCACCTCGGCCTTTTCTCGAACCCGTGGATCTGGGCGGGCGTCCTGGCCATGACGGGGCTGCAGCTCGTCTACACCTATGTCCCGCTTTTCAACCGGGTCTTCGGCAGCCATCCGATGAGCGCCGTCGACTGGGCTCTCGTACTGGGGTCGAGCCTGGTGATCAGCCTGGTCGTAGCCGCCGAGAAAGCGATCCGGTTCCGCCGGCGACCCGGACAGCCTGAAAGGGCTTGAGGTCGAGCCGTCCGCCTCCTCTGAGGGGACATTTTAGCTTGGCTGAAAAGGGGGACATCTTTGCTAGGCTACCACGCGGAAGGCTCCTTGTCGTGGAAAGCGGAGACGCGACTCTGTATAATACCCAGTCATGAAATCGTTCCCGCGACTTCTCGGATTCCTTCTGACGGCGGCCGCGCCTCTCTTTAACCAGCAGCCCCCCGCCGAGGATTTGAATGTTTTCCTGGACCGGGTCGCCCAACGGGTGGAATCTTATGCCGAATACAAGAACTGGCGCGCCCGGGCCGTGACAAAGACCACTTACCTGGACAAAGACGGAGCGCCGGAAAAAATCGTCGTCATCTCCAAAGTCATCCGGGTGACGGACGGGCTGAGGTCGGAAGAGATTCTCCGGGCGGAAGAGACGGCCAGGGGGAAGACAACGGACATCACGGCCAAACAGACCGAGAAAGCCGCGAAGGACAATGAGCGCCGGCGCCGGGCCAAGGAAAAAGCGGACCGGGGAGGCCGCGAGGACGGGCGCAGGACATTCA
>VGJG01000369.1 GCA_016867615.1 Candidatus Aminicenantota bacterium
CTGGAGACGCATTTCGAGTTCACGACCTTCGAGCTGCTGCGCCTCTTCGAGATGTGCGGCGCCGCCCCCGGGGGATGTTTCGGCATCTGCCTGGACACGATGAACCTCCTGACCATGCTCGAGGACCCCCTCTCGGCCGCGGCCCGGGTCCGGGACTGGGTCGTGACGACGCACGTCAAGGACGGCGGCTTGATGCACTGCGACAATAACATGCTGTCCTTCACCGCTCCGGCCGGCCGGGGTGTCGTGGACCTGGCGGGGATCTTCCGGCTTCTCGCCCGGCAGGATCACGCGGTCAACCTGACCGTCGAGGACCACGGAGGGAGCTTTCTCCTTCCCGTTTCCAACCGTTCCTTTCTCAAAAAATTCCCCGACATGTCTCTCGAGGAATGGGACCTGCTGCTGAAGCTCGTGGCCGCCACGGAACAGCGCCTCAAGGCCGGCACGCTCGAGTTGCTCGACCGCGAGCGCTGGCCCGAGGTCTGCGAAGAACGGGTCCGGGAAGACATCGAAACGATCAAGGACATCGCTTTGCGCCTGAGGTTCGAGGAGTGAGGGGGCGCGAGCGCTTCAGGCTGGGCGGCCCGGACGGCCTGCTCGGACTCGCCCGCGGCTTGGGCCTCCGCCTCCCCTTCTCCGATGACGTGGGTGCGCTCCTCCAACCGGCGAACGTCGGCCCGCTCGCGCTCCCCAACCGTCTGGCGGTCCATCCCCTGGAGGGAGCGGATGCCGGGCCGCGAGGAGAGCCCACGGAGCTCACCCGTCGGCGCTACGTGCGCTTCGCGGCCGGGGGAAGCGGCCTGCTGTGGTTCGAAGCCGCGGCGGTCTCGCCCGAGGGACGCTCCAACCCGCGGCAGCTCCTCCTCAGCCGGCAAAACCTCGATTCCTGGAAACGCCTCACGGAAGACGTCCGCCGGGAGGCCGAAGCGTCCCTGGGACGGGACCACAGGACGGCACTCATCCTCCAGCTCACGCACTCCGGACGGTTTGCCCGTCCGGACGGAACCTCGAAGCCCGTCATCGCCAGGCATCACCCCCTCCTCGACCGCCTGGCCGGCCTCGAAAAGGATCATCCCCTCGTCTCGGACGCGGAGCTCGACCGCCTGGCCGAGGCGCACGCCGCGGCGGCGCGCCTGGCCGCAGCGGCCGGCTTCGATGGAGTGGACGTCAAAGCCTGCCACGGCTATCTCATCGGCGAGCTTCTGGCCGCCCGAGAGCGTCCCGCAAGCCGCTACGGAGGCTCGTACGAAGACCGGACCCGATGGCTCAAGGACACGATCCGGGGCATCAAAGCCGAAAACCCGGGTCTGCTCGTGACCAGCCGTCTGAGCGCCTATGACGGCCCGGGCGCGCCGGCGGGGTTCGGCTGCCTCGCCTCGGATGAAGGCCGGACCGAGGACCTGGCCGAGCCCATCCGCCTCGTCCAGGAGCTCGCGGCCGCAGGCGTCCCCCTGGTCAGCATCACCGTCGGCATCCCCGCCCTTCATCCCCACATCGGCAGGCCGTTCGACGTTCCGGTCCGAGGGGCCGCCCTCCCCGAAGAGCACCCTCTCACCGGAGTGGCGCGGCACATCGCCATCACCGGACAGGTTCAGAAAGCCGTCCCCGGGCTGGCCTTGCTCGGGGCCGGATACTCCTGGCTCAAGGAATTCGCTCCCCCCGTCGCGGCCGGAGCGCTCACGGAGGGCTCGGCGGCGCTCATCGGCCTCGGCCGGGGCGCTCTCGCCTATCCCGGCTGGGTGCGGGACCTGAGGGACGGGGGCCGGCTCGACCCCGGCCGCGTCTGCACGGCCTGTTCCCGATGCAGCGAACTCCTGAGGCGCGGCGGCCCCGCCGGCTGCGTCATCCGGGACAAGAAGCCCTATGCGGCGGTGTACCGGGACCTGTGCGGGCCGGTCCGATGCGCCGGCCGGCCCGCGGGAAGGGCACGAAGAAATCCGGGGGGGGCGGACCGTCGATCGCGGGACCGGACAGCAGTCAGCCGAAACGAAACAGGAAAGGAGCCGGACAGGCATTGAGGACCTCTGAGATCGAGATTCAGGGCAGGAAGTTTCCTGTCCACTCCCTGAACACTCTCATCATCGGCAGCGGAGCCGCGGCGCTCAACGCCGCGGTCCGCCTCCACCGACTGGGCGCGACGGACATCGCCCTGGCCACGGAATCCTGGGAGGGCGGCACGTCGCGCAACGCCGGCTCGGACAAGCAGACCTATTACAAGCTCTCTCTGTCCGCCGGAGCGGCCGACGCGCCCCGTCTCATGGCCGAGGACCTTTTCCGCGGCGGATCGATGCACGGCGACATCGCCCTCTCGGAAGCGGCGGGCTCTCTTCAGTCGTTTTTCCACCTGGTCGAGCTGGGCGTGCCCTTCCCCCACGACAGGTTCGGCTCCTATCCCGGCTACAAGACCGACAACGACCCTCGACAGCGGGCGACCTCGGCCGGTCCGCTCACCTCCCGGCTGATGGTCGAGCGGCTGGCCGCCGAGGTCGAGCGTCTGGGGATCACGGTCTTCAAGTCCCTGCCCGTCATCGCCCTGCTCACCGAGGACTCGGGAGGCGGGAAACGCATCCTCGGCGCCGTTGGACTCGATGCGGCCACCGCGGCCGCGCCCCATATGGGGATGACGCTGATCAACTGCCGGAACCTCGTCCTGGGCACGGGCGGGCCGGCCGGGATCTACGCCGCCTCGGTCTACCCCCAAAGCCAGACGGGCGCCCACGGCCTGGCTTTCGAAGCGGGCGC
>VGJG01000370.1 GCA_016867615.1 Candidatus Aminicenantota bacterium
GCCGAGCTGGCGGCCACTCTCTACGACGCGTCGTTGGACCAGTTTTATCCCCACGGGTTCCCGAGCCTGCGGGGCCTGTTCGCCCGGGACCGGACATCCCTCTACGCCGTCTTCGTCAACCGGGCGCTCGGCTTCTCCACTTTCGGCCGGAGGTGGAACGTTCCGCCTTCGTTCGCCGTGAGGAGCTATCCGCGGTTTCCCGAGGCCGTGTGGAGAAGCCTGGCGGGCTTCGAATACTTGGAGGAGGACATCCTGATGATGAGGGCGGCGCCGGTTCCCGCCGATCAGGGCGCCGTGGCCGAAGAAATGGCGGTTGGGGAGGAGAAGGCCGCCCCGGTCGACGAGGACGCCGCCGGGGAGAAGAAAACGAAGGCCGCGGCGCCCGACCTGGCGGCGGTTCAGGCCAGGAAGAACTTGAACGAAACGGCCTTCTTCTTCCCCCACCTCCTGGCCGACCGGGACGGCTCGGTCTCGTTGGAATTCGCCATGCCCGAGGCCCTGACCGCCTGGAGGTTCCTGGGCCTGGCGCACACGCGGGATCTGGCCTCGGGCGCGCTCGAGGCGACGGCGGTCACCCAGAAAGATCTCATGGTCCAGCCCAACCCGCCCCGCTTCCTTCGCGAGGGGGATGTCCTGGAGTTCAGCGTCAAGGTCACCAACATGACCTCGGCGGACATCCAAGGGGCCGTCCGGCTCACCTTCACCGATCCGGCCACGGAAAAAGCGCGCGACGCCGAACTCGGCAACCGTGACAACAAGAAGGACTTCTCCATCCCGGCCAAGCAGTCCCGCTCGTTATCCTGGCGCCTCCAAGTCCCCGAGGGGCTGGAAGTCGTGGCCTTCAAGGCTGTGGCCGCCACGGACAAGCATTCCGACGGCGAGGAGGGCTGGCTGCCCATCCTCAGCCGGCGTCTGTTCGTCCAGGAATCCGTCCCCCTGTGGATCAGCGGACAGGGGCAGAAGACGTTCAGCCTGGACAAGCTGGCCGGGTCGGACGGCTCGAGGACCCTGGTCCATCAGGGGCTGACCCTGCAGATGACTTCCAACCCGGCCTGGTACGCCGTCCAAGCCCTGCCGTATCTCATGGAGTTTCCCTACGAATGCTCGGAGCAGGTCTTCAACCGCCTCTATGCCAACAGTTTGGCCCGGCACATCGCCTTGTCCGACCCGAAGATCCGCCGGGTGTTCGAGCTGTGGAAGGGAACTTCGGCGCTGGACTCGAACCTGGAGAAGAACGAGGACTTGAAAAGCGTCCTCCTCCAGGAGTCGCCCTGGGTCCGGGAGGCGCAATCCGAGTCACAGGCCAAGAAGCGGGTCGGCCTCCTCTTCGACGACAACCGTCTGGAGGCCGAGATCAAGTCGGCCTACCGGAAGCTCGAGGACATGATGGAGCGCGGCGCCTGGCCCTGGTTCCCCGGCGGTCGGCCCGACCGGTACATCAGCCTGTATATCGTCACCGGCTTCGGCCGATTGAAGAATATGGGCGTGGCGACCGTCCCCCAGGACCTGGCCCTGACGGCCCTGCCCGGCCTGGACGCCTGGGCGCTTGAGAATTATCAGGACCTGGTCCGGCGGAAGGTCCTGGACCGGAACAACCTCGGCACAACGGCGGCTCTTTATCTCTACGGCCGCAGCTTTTTCTTGAAGGACAACCCCATCCCCGAGGAGGCCAGGAAAGCGGTCGATTACTACCTGGACCAGGCCAAGGCCCATTGGCTGAAGTTGGGCTATCGCCAGAGCCAGGGGCATCTGGCCCTGGCCTTGAACCGGTTCGGGTTCCCGGCCGAGGCCCAGAAGATCATGCGCTCGCTCAAGGAGAGGAGCCTGGCGGACGAGGAAATGGGCCGCTACTGGGCCGAGCAGGAATTCTCCTGGTGGTGGTATCTGGCGCCCATCGAGACCCAGGCCCTCATGATCGAGGCCTTCGACGAGGTCATGAACGACGCGGCGGCCGTGGAGGAGTGCAAGGTCTGGCTTCTCAAACAGAAACAGACGCGGGACTGGAAGACGACCAAGGCCACGGCCGACGCGGTTTACGGGTTGTTGCGACGCGGGGCGGACCTGCTCGCTTCCGAGGCCCTGGTCGAGGTCAGGCTGGGCGGGGACAAGGTCGAGCCCGAGAAAGCCGAAGCCGGGACGGGCTATTACGAGAAACGGTACGCCGGCGCCGAGGTCAAGCCGTCCATGGGCCGGGTGACAGTGGTCAAGTCGGACAAGGGCATTGCCTGGGGCGGCCTTCACTGGAGGTACCTCGAGGACATCGCGGCGGTCACTCCGCACGCCCAGAATCCTCTCAAGCTGAAGAAGGCGGTTTTCGTCAGACGCTCGACCAAGAAGGGTCCGGTCATCGAGCCGGTGTCCGGCCCGCTCGAGGTGGGAGACGCGGTCGTCGTGCGCATCGAGCTCCGCTCGGACCGGGACATGGAATACGTCCACATGAGGGACCACCGGGGGAGCGGACTCGAGCCGGTGAACGTCCTGTCCGGGTACAAACACCAGGACGGCCTGTGGTATTACGAGGCCACCCGGGACACGGCCACCCACTTCTTCATCGATTTCCTGCCCAAGGGAACCTATGTGTTCGAATATTCCCTCAAGGTCGTCCACCGCGGAACGTATCACAACGGGCTGGCGCACATCGAATGCATGTACGCCCCCGAGTTCAACGGCCACTCCGAGAGCATGAAGCTGGAGGCGAAGTG
>VGJG01000371.1 GCA_016867615.1 Candidatus Aminicenantota bacterium
GATGGCCAGGGACCAGGGCCTTTCGAGCCTGAAGCGCGGCGCCCCGGAGCGGATCTCCCGCGCCGCGTTCCTCGCTTTCCAGACGTATCCCGTGAAGACGGCGATGAGCAGGGCTCCCACGGCCAGAGCGATGCTGCCGAAGATGAAATCCATCCGGTCCTGGAACCGCAGCCGGGTGAACAGGGAGCTTCCCCCGGCGGACAGGGCCGAGGGAATTCCCAGAACGAAGGCCAGGAGCCCCACGAGCCAGGCCGCCCGGCCGCGGCTCCATTTCTTCTCGTCGACCAGATAGGCCACCGGGACCTCGAGGATGGAGATCGTCGAGGTCAGGGCGGCCAGGATGAGGAGGATGAAGAACAGGACCCCGAAGACCTGCCCCAGGGGGATCTTGGCGAAGATCAGGGGCAGGACCTTGAAGACGAGCGCCGGCCCCTCCTCGGGCGCGATGCCCGGGATGGCGAACAGGGTGGGGAAGATGATGATGCCCGCCAGGAAGGCGATGAGGAAGTCGGAAAAGGAGACCCAGGCTGCCGAGGAGACGAGGTTGTCCGACTTGCGGATGTAGCTTCCGTAGGTGAGCATCGTCCCCAGGCCCAAGCTGAGGGAGAAGAACGCCTGCCCGACGGCGAAGAGGATGACGGTGCCGTTGAGCTTGGAGAAGTCGGGCCTGAGGTAAAAGGAGAGCCCGGCCCGGGCGCCGGGCAGTGTCAGAGCGCGGGCCGCCAGAATGATGACGATGATGAAGAGAAGAGGCATGAGGATCTTCGACCAGCGCTCGATGCCCTCCCTGACTCCCCGGGAGACGATGAAGGCCGTCAGGCCGATCATGACCATGAGGAGGACGAGCACGAGCAGGGGGTTGGAGACGAAGGAATCGAAGGCCCGGCTCGTGGCGGCGGCCGCCGCCTCCGCGCCGCCCAGCCTGCGGAAGGCGCCGCCCGCGGTCTTGAACACGTAGCCGATCGCCCAGCCGGCGACGACGGAGTAGTAGGACAGGATGGCCACGGCCGTGACCACTCCCAGGTAGCCGATGGCCTTCCAGGCCGTACCGGGCTTGATGTGCTCGAAGGCGCCCACGGGATTCTTCTGCGTGTGGCGGCCGATCGTCAGCTCGGCGAGCATGACCGTGAAGCCGATGAGAGCCACGGCCAGGACATAGACCAGGACGAAGACCGCGCCGCCGTTGCGGCCGACCATCATCGGGAAGCGCCAGATGTTGCCCAGGCCGATGGCCGACCCCGTCGCGGCCAGGATGAACGCAACCTTGGACCCCCAGATGGCGCGCTGGCTTTTTGAGACTTCGTTCATCTTCAGTCCTTTCTCGCCCTTCCCTCAGGCAGCCGTTTCAGGGTATTTTTATCATAGAAACAATGAAATGGAAACGTTCGTTACGCGCCGCGGCGCATTCCGTCGCCCGCGCCTCGCTGGCGGCCGTGAAGGCGGGAGCGCTCTTCCGGGGAAGCGTGCGGCGCTCCGGCGCGAAACTCTTCGTCCAGGGAAGGCCCTGCGATCTCTCCCGCTTCCGGCGCGTGTATCTTGCCGCGCTCGGCAAGTCCGCTCCGGACATGGCCCGGCGCGCCGCGGCTCTTCTCGGCAGCAGGCTCGAGGCCGGCGTCGTCGTCTGCCTGTCCGGAACGGAGATCTCACTCCCCCGGGTCGCATGTCTGGCCGCGTCCCATCCGCTGCCCGACGGCCGGAGCATCCGGGCGGCGCGGGCGCTCCTCGGGCTCGCCCGCCGGGCCGGCGAGGGCGACCTTCTCCTCGTCCTCCTCTCGGGCGGCGGCTCGGCCCTGGCCTCGCTGCCCGCCGAGGGGCTCGGACTCCGGGACAAGCAGGCCGTGACGAATGCCCTGCTCAGGGCCGGGGCGGGCATCCATGAGCTCAACGCCGTGCGCAAGCATCTCTCGGGCATCA
This sequence comes from Candidatus Aminicenantota bacterium, assembly GCA_016867615.1. Lineage (GTDB taxonomy): Bacteria > Acidobacteriota > Aminicenantia > Aminicenantales > JAFGAV01 > JAFGAV01. The sequence continues at coordinate 1,915 of VGJG01000371.1, forward strand.
AGGGAGGCCGCCTGGCGGAGGCGGCCAGGCCGGCGACGGTGCTCAACCTCGTCGTCTCGGACGTCGTCGGCAACGACCTGGGCGTCATCGCCTCCGGGCCGACGCACTGGGACGAGACCACTTTCCGCGGCGCGCGGCAAGTCCTCGAAAAGTACGGGATCTGGGAACGGGCTCCCCGGAGCGTTCGGCGGGCTATCGAGGAAGGCCGGGCCGGCCGGAGGCCCGAGACCCTGCGGCGCGGCCATCCGGCCTTCCGGCGCGTCCGGACGCAAATCCTGGGGGACAACATGACGGCGCTCCGCGCCGCCGCGGAGCGCGCCTCGGCCCTCGGGTTCGAGACGCGCATCCTCGACGCGGCCGACTCAGGCGAGGCCCGGGAGGCGGCGGCGCGTTACGCCCGACTCCTGGAGAAAAGACTCGACCGGCGCCGCAACCGCCGACCTTTATGCTTCCTCGCCGGGGGTGAGCTTACGGTCACGGTTCGGGGCAAAGGCCGCGGCGGCCGCAACATGGAGTTCTGCCTGGCTTTACTAGAGGAATGGCGCGACAGGCGGGGCGCATGGCTGGCTATGAGCCTCGGCACGGACGGCCGCGACGGCCCCACGGACGCGGCCGGGGCCTGGGTCTCCCCCTCCCTCGTCCGCCGAGCGGAGCGCCTGGGGCTCGAGCCCGGGGCCTTTCTCCGGGACAACGATTCCTACGTCTTCTTCGAAAAATCCGGAGGGCTGGTCAGGACCGGCCCAACCGGCGTCAATGTCATGGATCTGCGCCTCTTCCTCTTCGAC
>VGJG01000372.1 GCA_016867615.1 Candidatus Aminicenantota bacterium
ACGAGCAACGTCCGGTCTTTGGCCGCCTTCATCGATTTCCGCCCCACCGACACCGGCCTGTCCTTCCTGCCTCTGTCCCACGTCCTCGAACGGACGGCCACCTTCCTCCTGTTCCACATCGGGGCGTCCATGGCCTACGCCGAGAGCCTGGAAGCCGTGGCCTCGAACATGGTCGAGATCCGGCCGACGATCGTCGTCAGCGTCCCCCGGCTCTTCGAGAAGATCTACGCGCGGATCATGGACCGGGTCATGGCCGGCTCGCGCCTCAAACGGGCGCTCTTCGTCTCGGCCCTGGCCGTGGGGAAAAAACACGCGGCCCGGACGATCGCCGGGCGGCCCGTACCGCCCCTTCTCGGCTTCAGGCGCGCCCTGGCGAAAAAAGTCGTCTTCGACAAGATCACGGCCCGCACGGGCGGCCGGATCCGGTATTTCATCTGCGGCGGGGCGCCCCTGGCCAAGGACATCATGGAGTTTTTCCACGCCCTGGGCCTTAAGATCATGCCCGGGTACGGGCTGACGGAGACCTCGCCCGTCCTTACCGGCAGCGCGCCGGGCCGGGTCCGGCTGGGAACGGCGGGCGTGCCCATACCGGGCGTCGAGCTGCGCATCGCCGAAGACGGCGAGATCCTGGCCCGCGGCCCGAACATCATGATGGGCTATTACAAGAACGAGGCCGAGACGCGGGAGGTCCTGAAGGACGGCTGGCTCCGCACCGGCGACATCGGCCACTTGGACGAGGACGGCTTTCTGCACATCACCGACCGCAAGAAGGACATCATCGTCACCTCCGGAGGGAAGAACATCGCCCCCCAGCCGATCGAAAGCCTCATCCAGGCCAGCCCGTACATCGCCGGCGCGGTCGTCATCGGCAGCAGCCGCAGGTTCGTCTCGGCGCTGATCGTTCCCGAGTTCGAGAAGCTCGAAGCCCTGGCCCGGGAGCGCGGCTGGGACTTCCGGGACCGCTCCGACCTCAGCCGCCGTCCCGAGGTCGCGTCGTTCCTCCTGGACGAGGCCAACCGCATGACGCCGGGTCTGGCCTCCTACGAGCGGGTCAAGAAGATCGCCGTCCTGGACCGGGATTTCGACATCGGCGAGGGCGAGGTGACGCCCACCCTCAAGATCAGGCGGAACTTCGTCGAGCGGAAGTACGCCGGGGTCATCGAGGCGCTCTACAGGGAGTGAGGCCGGTCCGCGGGAATGGGCCCGCCCCTTCGGGGGGGGTCAGTCGCGTTTCGCGGACCGGGAGGAAAGCTCGAATCCGCTCTCCCGCACGATGCGCTTCAATCCTTCCTCGAAGGTCAGCCGCGGCTTGAAGCCGAGCAGCCTCTCGATCTTCGAGCCGTCGTACAGCCAGTAATAGTCCCGGATGCTGCGCAGGGCGCTGCGGCGGAGGAGCGGCTTCGTTCCCGCCAGCTTGGAGGCCAGCTCGGACGTCCCGGCCAGGGCGTAGAGCAGGCCGTAGGGCACGGTCAGGCAGCGGCGGCACATGTGCCGGGCGAGGATGTCCACGGGCTCGCGCCAACTGCGGGGGACGCCGTCGGTGATGTGGAAGACCTCGCCGACCGCCTCGGGCTTCTCGGCGCAGAGGATGATTCCCTCCACCAGGTCCTCGACCATGACGAAGCTCGACTGCGGCTCCTTCCGGCCGAGGGCGGGTTTGATCCCCCGGCGCAGCACGCTCAGCACGATCTGCACCTCTTTTTCCCTCGCCCCCAGGACGTTGGGCGGGCGGAGGATGACCCAGGGAAACGCCCGCCCGAGGCTCTTGACCGATTCCTCCGCCTGGAGCTTGCCGCGGCCGTAATGGGACACGGGCTCGGGAGGGGCGTCTTCTTTCTTGAGAACCCCCCTCGTGCTCGGGCCCGAGGCCGAGATGCTGGAGAGGAAGACGAACCTCTTCAGCTCCGGGACGGCCTCGGCGCAGGCCTCGAGGAGGTTGCGCGTTCCCTCGACGCTGGCGGACAGGTGCTTTTCCCAGCCGGAGGCATGGATGACCGCGGCCAGGTGGAACACCCAGTCCGCCCCGGCGGCCGCGGCGGCCAGCGACGCCCTGTCCTCGAGGGAGCCCGTGACGAGCGCGGCGCCCGTCGCTTTCAGCCGGTCCGTCCTGGAGGTGGGCCGCACCAGGGCGCGGACCTCGTGCCCGCGGCGGACGAGCTCCTCCACCAGATGCCCGCCGATGAACCCCGAAGCGCCGGTCACGAGGGCTCTCATCGGCGGCGTCTCCTCTTTTTGATCACGGCCAGGGCATCCCTGAGGACCGGGAGATTCCGCAGGTCCTTGGGGCGGCCCGCCGCTTCCTTGCTTTTAATGACGCGATCCAAGGCCAGGGTCCGAACCGAGAGAGGACCGAGGTTGACGAGGATCGACCGTTCCTTCTCCTCGTCGAAAGGGCCGAGTCCGTGCATAGTCAATACGATATCGAATAGCTCGACGGATTCTCCCGCGAGCGTCGGCGGGTGGAGGCCGATCGGGGGAACGATCGCCCCCCCGACTTTCGTCAGGGCCTTTTTCAGTCCGGGGTCGTGGAGGTCCCTGAACCAGAGGTCGATATCCTGGGTGACGACCGGAGCCCCCTGCAAGGCCGCGGCCGCGGCGCCGACGATCATGAATTCGACCTTTTGCTTTTGAAGCTCTATCAGAAACGAGAGCTCTTTACGCGTGAAGATCGATTTTTCGGCCACGGATCAAACTCCTT
>VGJG01000373.1 GCA_016867615.1 Candidatus Aminicenantota bacterium
GCGCTTGCCGTTGGTGTTCATTTGACCGCCTCCAGTCTCTTGCGTCTGAGGATGCTGCTGGGCAGGCTGAACCTGTAGAAGGTGCCCGCCGGGTCGACGATGGTCCGGACGATCTTTTCGATCTCCTTCTCGTCGTCCGTGGCCAGGATCGAAGCGAAAGCCGACAGGAACTTGGCTCCCTGGTCGTAGACCTGGTCGGTGGGACCGAAACAGCCGCGGCAGGGCATGTTGGCCGTGATGCACCGCTGGCCGCAGCCCGTCCGGGTGGCCGGACCCATGCAGATCACGCCCTGGGCGAGGAAGCAGACCTTGGGGTCGAGGTGAACTTCCCAGGGGCGCTTGATCTCCTTGACCTCGAGCTTCTCGGGTTTGGTCTCGTTCCGATCGCACTCATCGCACTCGGACTTGTTGGGCGAGAGCACGGATCCCTTGGGCGGCAGCTTGTTCTCCAGGATGGCTTGGACAGCGTTCAGGATGAGGTCCCGGGGAGGGGCGCAGCCGGGGAGGTAATAATCCACGTCGATGACCTGGTTCAGGGCATAGACCGTATCGTAGAAACGAGGCAGCTCGAGCTCATGGCCGTCAACCGAGGATTTTTCCAGGGGAACGACGTTCCGGGGGTTGTCCGTGGAGGGCGTGGTCATGTAGGCCGTCCGGAAGATCGTCTCCTTGTTCCAGAAGTTCGCCAGCCCGGGGATGCCGCCCAGGTGGGAGCAGGCGCCGTGGGCCACCACCATCTGGGATTTTCTGCGGAGGAGCTTGACCATCTCCTCCTGCTCGCTGAGCCGGATCGCCCCGTTGATGAAGCTCACGGCGATCGAGCCGTCGGGCATGGCCTCGACGTCCTTTCTCTTGAAATCCAGGGCCACCGGCCAGAAGACGATGTCCACGGCGGCCACGACTTTGAGGATGTCCTCGGCCAGGTCGACGATCGACTCCTCGCACCCGCCGCAGGAGGCGCACCAGTAGAAGGCGACCTTAGGCTTCTCGCTGCTCATGTTTTCCTCCGTTGTAGTTTAGGGGTCCCAATCTTCGTATCTGTTCGGTGAACTCGTTGCAGACTTGCTGAAACTTGACGCCCTCGGCGGCCGAAACCCATTCCAGCCGGAACCGCTCGTGTTCGATGCCCATCTGCTCCAGGACCCGACGGAGCAGCCGGTGGCGCCGCAGGGCTTTGTAGTTGCCCTCCTGGTAATGGCAGTCCCCGGGATGGCAACCCGAGATGAGGACGCCGTCCGCGCCCTCCCGGAAGGCCTTGAGCACGAATTGAGGGTCGACCCGGCCGCTGCACATCACCCGGATGATCCTCATGTTGGGCGCGTAGGTCATGCGGGCCGTTCCCGCCAGGTCCGCGCCGGTATAGGAACACCAGGTGCACAAGAACCCGACCAGCCTCGGCTCAAACTGTTCTCCCTGCATGTTCTGTTCTCCTCGTTAAGACGTCATCTCGGCGAGGAAACCGGGTATTATATCCCAGTCATCCCCTGAATACCACTTTCAGACCACGAAAATCCCCTCGATCTCGGCGAAGATCTGCGCGTCCCGGAAATGCTTCTGCTGGGCCGCGCCGCTGGGGCAGGCGGCGACGCATGTCCCGCAGCCCTTGCACAACGCGTCGTTGACGACGGAGACGCCCTTCTCCTTGTCGTAGGTGATGGCCGTGAAAGGGCAGAGCCCCACGCAGAGCTGACATCCCGCGCACAGGTCCTGATCGATCTCGGCGGTGATGGGCTCGAGGGCAAAGGTCCCCTTGTCGGCCAGGGCCAGGGCTTCGGCCGCCGCCGCTCCGGCCTGGGCGACCGTGTCGGGGATGTCCCGGGGCGCCTGACAGGCGCCGGCCAGGAAGATGCCGTCGGAGAAGGTGGACACCGGCGCGAGCTTGGGATGGCGTTCGAGGAAAAAGGTGTCCTGGCTGCAGGAAACGTTGAGGGTCTTGGCCAGCCGGTTGTGGTCCAGGCCGGGTTCGAGCCCCGTAGCCAGGATGACCATGTCCACCGGGATGCGGCGCACCGTCCCCAGGAGGGTGTCCTCGACGCGGATGATGAGCCGGCCTTCCTCGGCGGCCGCGGCCGTCAAGTCGGTGACCTCCGACACGCGGCCCCGGATGAAATGGGTCCCTTCCTCCAGCAGGCGGTGATAGAACTCCTCGTAACCCTTGCCAAAACAGCGCATGTCGATATAAAAATCATAGATCGTCGCCCGCGTCTTTTCCCTGATGAGATGCGCGAACTTCAGGGAGTACATGCAGCACACTCGGGAACAGTATTCGTTGAAGTTCTCGTCGCGGGAGCCGACGCAGTGAACGATGCCCACGGCCCTGGGCTCGTTGCCGTCGGCCAGCTTGATCTTCCCGCCCGTGGGACCCGAGGCGTTCACCAGCCGCTCGAACTCCAGGGCGGTGAGGACGTTGGCATAGCGCCCGTAGCCGTAAGCCGGGATCCTGCGGGCGTCGAAAGACTTGAAGCCCGAGGCGAGGATGATCGAGCCCACTTCGAGCTCGACGACCTCGTCCTGCATGTCGTGCTTGACCGCCTCCCTGTCGCAGACTTTGGCGCAGACGCGGCACTCCCCCGTCTTGAAATGGATGCAGGCCTCCTCGTCGATGAAGGGCACCATGGGCACGGCCTGGCGGGTGGGGATGCGGACGGCGGTCGTCGGGCCGAGGTATAGCTCGTCGTGTATGACCCGGCGC
>VGJG01000374.1 GCA_016867615.1 Candidatus Aminicenantota bacterium
CCGCAGGATGAAGCTTGATTACCGCGGTTTATCCATTCCCCGGAGACGGCCGGTCTTTCTTTTCAATGCCTCGGAGGGCGTCAGCCGGGTCTCGGGACCGGTCAGGACGCGCTCCCAGGAGCCGTACATGGGGTTGGGCAGCATGATCCAGCCCCGTCCCCATAAGCCGGCATGTTCCGACGCTTTGGCCGCCCTGTCCTCGGGGTCGGTCCGTATCCCCGACATGAAATCCCCCAAATCGTCCCCGACGAGGAGCAGGATGCGGTAAGACCGCGCGACCAGGGTCCGTCGCGTGCCCTTGTCCGACCCCCAGTCCTGGAGCTCGTTCTTCAGCAGGATCGTGTCCTCCTCCGCAGAAAGGGAAACGCCCAGGGCCTCGAGGTTCCGCCGCGTGGACCGTTCCTGGGGCGAGTCGCGGTCTCCGGGTGTTTCGGCGTCGCGGTTGGAGACATAGCACACGGTCACGCCCTTGCTCTCCGCATAGCGGATGAAATCCAAGGCTCCGGGAACGCCCCTCGCCTCCCCACGGAGGACCCACCGCTTCCAGGACGGGTCGTCGAACGGCTTGCCCTCCAGGACGAGCTGGGCCTGGTAGGGAGAATTGTCGAGAACGGTCTCGTCGAGGTCCATGATGACCGCCGGCTTGCCGGGGAGGGCGTTCGCCTCCCGCTGCTCGAGAGCCGCGGTCCATTTCGGGTCGGCCAGGGCCGCATCGAGGGCGGCGCGCGCCCGGCTGTAGGCCGTGCGGCACACGGCGTCGTATTCGACCGAGGCCTGGACCCACAGGACGGCATGAAGCTGTTCATGAGCGCCCGGAACGGCGGCCTCCTCGATCTCGACCGTTTCCCGCCACGGAGGGGCCGAGCCGCCCCGCGGGGCCGTGGAGTGCAAAATGATGCAGGATGAGAACAGGGGGACGAGAGCCATGAACACAAAAACCCGTATCGTTCTCATGAAAGCTCCTTCATTTCATCAATCGATGCCGGCCCGTCCGCTCTGAAAACGATCCGCAGACGGAACAGTCCGGGTTTTTCTCCCAGGCGACGAGGTCGAAGGTCATCGTCCGGCCGTCGTAGATGAGAAGGCGGCCGGGCGGAGTCCCCTCGACGCCCATGAGGCGCTTCAGGGCTTGGGCGGCCTGGAGGACGCCGATCGTGCCGGGCAGGAAACCGGCAACGGGAATCGTCTCTTCGGGCGGAGGCGGGACGCGAGGCAAAAGGCAGGAAAGGCAACCTGTCTGGGGAGACTGGATAAGCGCGGCCATCCCCTCCCAGCCGTGAACCGCGCCGAAGACATAGGGAACGGCTCTTCTCACCGAATACGAATTCAGGACGAACCGGCCCTCCATGTTGTCCAAGCCGTCCACGATGACGTCGCACTCGGCGGCCAGCCGGTCGATGTTTTCCGCGGTCAGGCGCTCCTCGAAGATCTCGACGGCCGTTTCCGGGTTCAGGGCGGACAGGCGGCGGGCGGCCTCCTCGACCTTGGGCTTGCCCAGCGAACTCATAGAATAAAGGACCTGGCGGTTCAGGTCGGGAAGTTCGACCCTGTCGGGGTCGCAGAGCCGGAGGCGGCCGACCCCGGCCGCGGCAAGGTAGAGCGAGGAAGCCGAGCCCAGACCGCCGACGCCCGCGACGAGCACGCAGGCTTCCGCGAGCTTGTCCTGGTCCCAGTCCAGAAGGCCCGCGTGTCTTAAGTATCTCCCCACGCAGTCATTCTAATTCCGGACAGCATGGATATCAAGGATCGGCTTCCCCTACGGTACCCTTCCGCCCGCGCGGGCAGGTCGTCGAGCCGTCGGCTCTACGGGGACCGGCCGTCCGGTGGGCGCGGGGTTTGGCCCGTCTGAACTCCCGTTGACCGGCTAAGGAGTTCATGGTATTTTTTTCGCGGTTTACAAACTCCAGGTCATGAGCAAACTCGTCCGTTTCGGCATCTCAGTCGGGAGAGACCTCCTCGGCCGCTTCGACGCCCTGGTCGCCCGGCGCGGCTACGCCAGCCGTTCCGAGGCCTTTCGCGAGCTCATCCGCGGCTCGCTCGTCGAGGAGGAGTGGCGGGCGGGAGGCGAAGTGGCCGGAGCCGTCACCCTGGTCTACGATCACCACAAGAAGGACCTGGTCAACCGTCTGACCGAAATCCAGCACGGGGCGCAGGACCTGATCGTGTCCACCCAGCACATCCACCTCGACCACGATCACTGCCTGGAGATCATCGCCGTCAAGGGCCGGGCCGCCGCCGTGCGCCGGCTGGCCGATGCGCTGCGTTCGGCCAAGGGCGTCCTCCAGATCTCGGTCAGCATGGCCGGCACGGGCGCCAAACTTGGCTGAAGCCTCTCATCCCCCCGGCGATCGTCTGCCCTGAAGCTTGACACCCAGGGCGGATGACCGTAGAATCGCCGTGCTACGATATCGATACTTTGTGCTACTTACGGAGGTTGGCGATGACTCCCAAGAACGCTCCGCGTCTCATGCGATCCGCCGTCCCGGTCCTGGCCCTGTGCGCCGCCGTCGCGCTTCAAGCCCACGACACCTGGCTGTCTCCCGCTCCGTCCACGGCCCGCGTCGGCGGGACCGTGACCGTCCTCCTGTCCTCCGGCCACGCCTTTCCCGGAGCCGAGGAGCCCGTCCGGAACGTGACTCTCAAGGTCCTCGTCATC
>VGJG01000375.1 GCA_016867615.1 Candidatus Aminicenantota bacterium
GGCCGAGGTGGCCTGGACGAAGATCTCCAATCCGGCGAGGGTGATCAGCATGGCCAGGAGGAAGATGGCCGCTTTGACCTTGAAGCTCATTGTCGTTCTCCTTGTGTCTTTCATCGTCTTCATCTGTTAATACGCAGGGGGGGGCGAAATGGTTTCCTTCTTCTCGCGCCATTCCTCGCCATGCCGGATTTTTCGCCGGATGTATTCCGAATTATGAAACAAGCGAAATATGTGTTGTGTCCCCCACGTGAAGAGGGGCGCGGCTATTTGTGCTTGGATAGAAATTCCCGCACCTGGGCGGGGGTAGTGATATAGCCGGCCAGGGAGAAGGACAAGACCGGCCGGGCGGGGTCGTTGGATTGGAACTGCACGAATTCCCGAAAGATGCCGATGCGGTCGGGAAGGAGGACTCTGATGCCGACCTTCATTTCCTTCCCCGGGGGGATCTTCGCCGGCCAGGACATGGGCCGGCCTCCTGCGGTGAAAACGGCCGTTTTATGGTCGCTCTCCACGACCAGCTCGCGCTCGCCCCTGTTGCTGACGACTACTTCGGCCCTGAGCGGCTCGCCCTTCATGAGCAGCCCCAGGTCGACGGTGAAGGGCGCGATGTCGATGCGGGGCTGGGGAGGCGTTATGACATCGGCCTCGACCCTGAACTCGGCGCGCGGCCGGGCCGGGTCGTTCGAATGGATATAGATCCACTTGATGACCTTGCCCGCCAGCCCCTCCGTGGAGAAAGTGACCATGACCTGGCCGTCCTGGCCCGGTTTCAGCTGCTTCCGTGAGGCCAGGGCGGCCGTACAGCCGCAGGTCGTCTCGATGCGCCCGATGTTCAGCACGGCCTCACCGGCGTTCTTGAAGGCGAACTCATGCTTCAGCGTCACGTTCTGTTTGACGCTGCCGAAATCGTGACGGACCGCGTCAAGGACGATCCGGGGTTTTTTGGCCGCCTCCGCCGGAGACAGGGCCGGGCCCCAAAGCACAAGGAGGAACATGCCCGCCGAAACCGCGTATTTCCGACATCCGGAAACCATATATTTCTCCCGGGAAAGACTGTTTTAAGCCCAACGTCCAAAAGGCGCCGCTTGCTCAGCGGATTCCGTACATGTCCTTCGAGAGTTCGGCGTCCTGGACGAAGACGAGCTCGCCCTTTTCGGTTACGTAGTAACACGCGGCTCCGACGCACACCGTGCCGGGCGGACAACACCCTCTGGTCGTCGCGCAGCAGTCGTGCAGTTTCTCGCAGCATCTCGTGGCCAAGCCCGAGGGGCAGCAGAAGTTGTCCTTGGCGCAGCAGGTGTTGTGGGCGACGCATTTGACGGGATAATCCGGGTCGGAGCAAGACAGCATCCAGTCGCAGGAGGGAGCGGCCAGGCAAAACGAAACCAGGACGAAGAGGGCGGCGGCGCCCCGCTTCAGGAAGGCCGTCCGGGGCAAGAGTCGTTCTTTTAAGCTCATGCTGTTCCTCTATAAATATAATAGGGCCGGGGATGGACGATGTCAATACAACGAGGCGGCCGGAGGAAGTGGAGATGGGCCCCCGTTTTGTATTATGCTCGGGAGGCAATCTCGCTTGGAGGCGTAAAATGAGATTCATCCGCGGAATCGGTTTCGGATTGGCGGCGCTCCTGCTCGGCGCGGGAGCGGCGCTCCACTCGGCGTCCGAGGACTCCCCCAAGGCCAAACCCTACATCGTCGGCGGCGAGCGCCACGGCCGGAGCTTCTTCCCGGCGGTGGACTATCCCGAGACGCGTCCGCTCGAGCCGGGGGTGATGGATTTCCGACATTACCATAAGTATGAAGAGGTCGTTGCCTTCCTCCGTCAATGGGAGAAGGATTATCCGGGCATCGTCTCGCTCTATTCGGTCGGGAAGAGCTTCGAGGGCCGCGATATCTGGCAGATCACGATCACCAACAAGGAAACCGGCAAGGACACGGACAAGCCGGCCATGTTCCTCGAGGGGAACCGCCATTCGGGCGAGGTCACGGCCGCCGAGTCGGCGCTCTACTTCGCCTGGCACGTCCTGACCAACTACGGAGCCGACCCGGAGATCACCCGCCTCGTGGACGGCTCGGCGCTCTACGTCCGGGTCAAGAACAACCCCGACGGCTCCGAGCTCTACCTCAACACCGCCCAGAGCAACCGCAGCACGGTCCGGCCCCACGACTCGGACGGCGACGGGCTGCTCGACGAGGACCCGCCCGACGACCTCGACGGCGACGGGTACTGCCGCCAGATGCGGAAAAAAGTGGAGAAGGGCAAGGGCGAATTCATCCTCGACCCCGACGACCCCACCGGGAGGCTCATGAAGCGCGCGCCGAAGGGCGAGGGGGATTATCTTGTGTACAGCGAGGGCCTGGACGACGACGGCGACGGAAAATACAACGAGGACGGCGTCGGCGGCCTCGACCTCCACCGCAACTACCCCGAGAACTGGCGGCCCGAGCCGGGGCGCGACCTGACAGGACGCGGCTGGACGCAGCTCGGGGCGGGCGCCTATCCCCTGTCCGAGGCCGAGACGCGGAGCGTCGTCCTCTTCCTGCTCGAGCACCCCAACGTCTCGATCGGCCAGACGATGGACACCACGGTCCCCATGCACCTGCGGCCGCCCTCGACGAGCCGAAGCGAAGAATCGATGTTCGCCGAGGACCTGGA
>VGJG01000376.1 GCA_016867615.1 Candidatus Aminicenantota bacterium
GCCTCGTCGAACGCTATCTCAAAGGTTCCCGGGCAGAGAAGGGCCACCTGCTCGACGAGTACTGCCGCAACACTCGCCAGAACCGCAAGTACGCCATCCGCAAGATCCAGCGCCTGGCCTTCGGACCGGAGCCGCCCGGGCGGAGACGCCGAACCCCCAAGTACGGGCGGGACGTTCAGGCCGCCTTGCACCGGGTCTGGGTGATGTTCGACCGACCCTGCGGGCAACGCCTCCGGGCCGTCCTGACCGACCAGCTCGACAGCCTTCGCGGCTGGGTCTTTGTGATAAAGGGAAAAGGGACAGAATGATCAAACGGAAATGGACAGAAAAATCGTCAAAAATACCCATAAAAATCGCGGGGCAAAACCCTGTAGGATATCCTGCAGGGAGGAGACATGCTCCGAATGAATCAAATTGATCAGATCAAGGAACTTCAACGACAAGGGTTGGGGTCGCAGGAGATCGCCGGTCGGCTCAACCTCAACCGGAAAACCGTAGCAAAATACATGAAGGTCGAAGACTTCAACGGCGGCCTCCAGGGAAAACGGGCCTTGGCGTCGAAACTGGACCCCTGGAAGCCGAAGATCGATGAGTGGCTGGCCGAAGACCGGAAGATGAGGTTCAAGCAGCGCCATACGGCCAAGCGCGTTCATCAGAGGCTCGTGGCCGAGTACCCGGAGGCGTACCGCTGTTCCTATCCCCTGGTCCAGCGGTACCTGAAGGAGAAGAAACGGGAGCGGGGGGCCGAGCCGGGGTACCTGGAGCTCGTCTGGCCGGCTGGGGTCGCCCAGGCGGACTTCGGGGAAGCCGATGTTGTCGAGGGCAGCGTCAAACGACAGATCAAGTACCTGTGCCTGAGCTTCCCCCACAGCAACGCAGGATTTTTCCAGACGTTCGGTGGGGAGACGGCCGAGTGCGTCTGCCGGGGGCTCGGGGACATCTTCCATCACATCGGCGGGGTGCCAAGGCAGATCGTCTTCGATAATGCCGGCGGAGTGGGACGCCGGGTCCGGGACAAGGTCAGCCTGGCCGAGTTGTTTCTGCGGTTCAAGTGTCACTACGGTTTTTCGGTGAGCTTCTGCAATCCGGATGCGGGCCACGAGAAGGGGCACGTCGAGAACAAGGTCGGCTATGTCCGGCGGAACTTCTTCGTTCCGATCCCCGAGATCGGGGACTTGGAGAGCTGGAACCGGGAGCTTCTGGGGAAGGCGGAAGAGGACTTTGACCGGCCCCATTACAAGAAGGCCCTGACGATCCGGGAACTCTGGGCCGAGGATCGCCGGCACCTCAGCCCTCTTCCGGAGCGGCCGTTCGTTATCGAGCGGCAGGAGAAGGTCCGGACCAACGGCTACGGGAAGTTCTGCCTGGACGGTCGGCACTGGTACTCCAGCGCACCGGAGCATGCCGAGGAGACGCTGACAGTCGGCCTGAGGGCTCATACGGTCGTCGTCTACCGGTCGGATGGAAGCGCGCTCGTTGTTCATCCCCGGTCGTTCGGGGAAAGCCGGACCGAAACGGCCGATCATACGACAAGCCTCGAGACGCTGCTGAGGCGGCCGCGGGCTTGGCCGAACAGCCCGTTCCGGGCCGGGTTGAGCGCGTCTCTCCGCGAATCTCTGGACGCGCTGGACCGGCCGGACCTGCGCCGGGTCCTCTCGGCTCTTTCGGACAGCATCGCGACGTTCGGGTCGGAGGTCGCCCTGGAATCTCTCGAAGAGGCGGTCCGGAGGCAAACGGTGGACGCCTTCAGTCTTCAGGCCCTCTCGAATCGGATCGCCTATGACGGTTTGATCGCGGCCCCGGAGCGGGGTCCGGACCTGGAAACCTATGACCGGTCGTTTCTGGATCCGTCATGAGAAAGGCCCGAGTCAATCGCAACGGAAGGCGGGAGGAGATCTCCGGGCTCCTGCGGCGCCTGTACCTCAGCCAGACGGCCCTCCATCTCTGCGCCGAGGAAGGCTCGTCCTCCCAGGAAGAGTTCCTGCTGCATGTCCTTCGGAGCGAGGCGGCCAACCGGGAGGAGGTCCGCAAGGCCCGCTATCTGCGGGAGGCCGGCTTCCCGGTCTACAAGACGCTCGAAGGCTACGAATATCAAAACCTGCGGTTGCCGCCCAACCTGTCCCGTACCGACCTGGCCTGCGGCGCGTTCATCAAAGACAAGAAGAATCTGGTCCTCTACGGGCCGGTCGGGACCGGAAAAACGCATCTGGCGACGGCTCTGGGAGTGCTGGCCTGCGAACAGGGCATCCGGACCCGCTTCTTCACCGCCGCCCAGCTTGTCGTCCGCCTCTCGGAAGCCTACGCCGGCGGGACCCTGGAAAAAACGCTGGCCTCGATCCTGAAGGCCGAGCTTCTGATCCTGGACGAATGGGGATACGTGCCAATCGACAAGCACGGAGCGCAGCTTCTGTTCCGGATCATCTCCGACAGCTACGAAAGGAGGAGCCTGATCATCACGACCAACATGGAGTTTTCGAAATGGGGATCGATCTTCACCGACGACCAGATGGCCGCGGCGATGATCGACCGGCTGGCCCACCATGGCCACATCCTGCTGTTCGAGGGCCAAAGCTACCGGATGAAGAACGCCCTCATGCGGCAAAGACACTAGGAAAAAATACCCGCGGGCTCATGGGTATTTTTAGACGATTTTT
>VGJG01000377.1 GCA_016867615.1 Candidatus Aminicenantota bacterium
AATCGAGGAATTGAGCGGGCAGAATCTCCTGGTCTGCTACCAGTGTGGCAAGTGCTCGGCTGGCTGCCCCCAGGTCGGAGAGATGGACATTCTCCCCAACCAGGTCATCCGCCTGGCCCAGCTGGGGGAGGAGGAGGATCTCGTCCGGTCCAATACGATCTGGGTGTGCGCTTCGTGTCTGACCTGCAACGTCCGCTGCCCCAAGGGGGTCAAGATCGCCGAGGTCATGGAAGCCGTCCGCCAGATCGTCCTTCGCAAACGCAAGGATCACGTCCGGATCGAAACCCTGTCGGCCGAGGAGCGGGAGTCGCTGCCGCCCATCGCCCTGATCGCCAGCTTCCGCAAGTCCACCTCCTGACGGCCGCGCGGTGATGGACGTTCAACCCCATATCCTCCGGAGATGAGGCACGCATGACGAAGATCAGCTATTATCCCGGCTGCACCCTGAAAAACAACGCCAGGAACTTCGAGGATTCCGCCCTGTGCGCTCTGGCCCGCCTGGGCTACGAGGTCCGGGAGCTCGACCGCTGGAACTGCTGCGGGACCGTCTTCTCCCTGGCCACGGACGACCTGATGCACCACCTGGCCCCGGTCCGGAACCTCATCCGGACCAAGGAAGCGGGCTCGGACACGGTCCTGACGCTGTGCGCCATGTGCTACAACACCCTCAAGCGGGCCAACGAGAGGGTCAAGGGGGACGCCGACGGCCTGGAGAAGATCAACGATTTTATGGACCGGGAGAAGGTCAAATACGCGGGCGATGTCCGCGTCCTGCATCTTCTCGAGCTCCTGAGGGACGAGGTCACCTTCCCGGCCCTCGCCCGGAAGGTGGTGAAAAAGCCGGACGGCCTGAGGGCGGCCAATTACTACGGCTGCCTCCTCGTCCGGCCCAAAGGCATCGGCCTGGACGACCTGGAAAACCCCGTCGTCCTGGAGGACCTTATGGCCGCCCTGGGCGTCGCTTCCGTGGATTTTCCCTACCGGACGGAGTGCTGCGGGGCCTACCTGACCGTGGACGAGCCGCGTTCGGTCGCCGAGCGGACCTACCGCATCCTCACCTCGGCCAGCCGGCAGGGCGCCGACCTCGTAACAGTCAGCTGCCCGCTGTGCGCCTTCAACCTCGACCACCGCCAGAAAGAGACAGCCCGGCTCTACTCGGACTTCGCCCCCCTGCCCGTCGTCTACTTCACCCAGCTCCTGGCCCTGGGCCTCGGCTGTCCCGAGGAGGCCCTGCGCTTCGACCTTCATCACGTCGACCCGCGGCCGGTGCTGAAACAGAAGGGGGTGTTGTGATGTCCGGCAAGATCTACTTCGGCGACCTCAAGGCCAAGAAGGGCGCCATCCACATCAACCGCGACCGGTGCAAGGGCTGCAGCTTCTGCGTCGAGTACTGCCCCCGGGACGTGCTGGAGATGTCCGAGGAATTCAACAAGAAGGGCTACCACCCGCCGCGCATCAAAAACGAGGACGAATGCTGCTACTGCCAGCTGTGCGAGGCCATTTGTCCCGAGTTCGCGATTTTTGTCACACTCCACAGCGAGGAGGAAGAAGGTGAAAACACGGAAAGCAGACCCTAAGGGTGTGTTGACCGGCGCCCACTACCTGGACGGCGATTTTGCCATCGCCGAGGGCGCGCTGGCCGCGGGCTGCCGGTTCTTCGCCGGCTACCCCATCACCCCCTCGACCGAAACGGCCGAGCGGTTCGCCGAGCGGATCCCGTTCGTCGGCGGGGTGTTCATCCAGATGGAAGACGAGATCGCCTCCGTCACCGCCCTCATCGGCGGCGCCTGGGCGGGGCAGAAGGCCATGACCGTCACCTCCGGCCCGGGGTTCTCCCTGATGATGGAGAACATCGGCCTGGCCTGCATGCAGGAAGTGCCGCTCGTCATCGCCAATGTCCAGCGCGGGGGCCCGTCCACGGGGCTGCCGACGCTCACCGGACAGCAGGACATGATGCAGGCCCGTTGGGGCTCTCACGGAGACTACCGGATCATCGCCCTGTCGCCCGACTCGCCCCAGGAGTGCTTCGACCTGACCGTACACGCCTTCAACCTCTCGGAGCTCTACCGCGTGCCGGTGTTCATCATGACCGACGAATGCGTCGGCCACATGCACGAGAAGGTCGTCATCCCCCCCGCCGACCAGATCGACGTCGTCGAGCGCAAATGGTACGCCGGGCCCAAGGACAAATACCTGCCCTACAAGCCCGACGCGGACCTCGTGCCGTTCATGATCAAAGCCGGGGACGGCTACCGCTTCCACACCACGGGCTTGACCCACAACGAGCGGGGCTATCCGGTGATCAACGCCGAAGTTCAGGATTGGTGCGTGCGCCACCTGATCGACAAGATCGACAAGAACGCCGACAAGATCATCAAGATCGAGGAGAATCAGGTCGACGGGGCCGAGGTCATCGTCATGTCCTACGGCATCACCTCCCGGGTGGCGGTCAAGGCCGTCCAGGACGCGCGTCGCCAGGGGATCAAGGTGGGCACGATCCGGCTCATCACCGTCTGGCCCTTCCCCGAGAAACGGGTCCGGGAGCTGGCCGGCAAGGTCAAGGCCATCGTCGTGCCCGAGATCAACATGGGGCAGGTGGTCAAGGAGGTCGAGCGCACCGTCGCCGGGAAGACGAAGGTCGTCAGCGTCCCG
>VGJG01000378.1 GCA_016867615.1 Candidatus Aminicenantota bacterium
GGCTTTTTCAAGGAGAAGGAGTTTGGGCTGCGGAAAGCGACCCGAAGGCGGGGAGGGAGGTCTGAGGATCGCCGCGGCGGCTATTCTCTTAGCCTCCGCGGCGCATGCGCTGCCGCCTCCCGCGCTTCAAGAACACCTCCTCGCCGGAAGCGATTCGATCATCGAGCACGTCCCGGTTTCCGAATACGCGGTCCGTGGGCCGTTCGAGCTCCGCGCACGCGTTCACGCGGACGCGGAGTGGGTGTGCGTCTTCTATCGCTGTGCGGGTCTCGAGGATTTTCAGGCGCGCCCCATGGGGCTGTGCGAAGACGGATCCTTCGCTTTGGATTTCGACACCTCCGTTCTCCCCGCCCCGTCATTTGAGTATTACCTGGCGGCGAAGACGACGTCGGGCATCGTCACCTTCCCCGAATCAGGCCGGGAGTCTCCGATTCAGGTCGAGGGCCTCGGCACCGAGGCGGATCCTGAAATTCCCTCCGATATCCCCGTTCCTCTGGAAGAGACGGCTCAGGCCGAGGAGCGCGTTCCCTTCCCTATCCAGGTCAGCGGCAGCGGCCGAACATCGTTGGCTGAGGGGGAGAGCGTCTTGGGGGAGGTGAAGTTCCCGGCCGCGGGCAACGTCCGGTATTTTCTTATGCCGCCCCGCGCAGGGGCTTTCGGCTTCGCTTTCGACTCCAATCTCAGCTACAGCAACACTCCCCCAATAGGAGAAAACCCCCTGGATCTGTCAAACATGAACGCTGCCCTTTTCTTTGCCGGTCACACGCTCCGGGCCGGTGACCTTACCCTGGCCGAGTCCGAGTATTCGGTCCAGGGGCTCGGACGGCGGGGAGCGCAATACTTCTTCGACAATCAAAAAGCCTATCTTCATGCTTTCACCGTCAACTCCCAGCAGGTCCGGGGCTTCGAGGGGTTCGGCCTTCCCGGGGCCGAAACGGCGCTGCTGGGGGGAGCGGCGGGATTCCGGGCCCTCGATGACGCCCTGTGCCTGAAGTTCGTCCTGGTCACCGGCAGGGACTCTCCGGCGGAGGGGGCGGGCGTCGCCCTGCCGGATTTCATTCCCGGATACAGCGGTCGGGAGGGAACGGTCCTGGCCGTTTCCGAGGAGAGCCGGTTCTTCGGCGGACGCTTGAACTTCAAGGCTGAGTTCGCCCTCAGCCGGCACGACGCCGACATCGAGGACGAGGACGCGCCGGTCTCGGACAATGCCCTTACCGTGGGCACGGGCTTCTCGGCAGGCCCCCTGACCGCTTCGGCGGCCTACCGCCGCATCGGGCGCGATTTCTACTCCATCGGGCTGTCCTTCCAGGACGGCAACCGACGCGCGTTCGAGGCCATGGTCGGGCTTGCGTCGGGGCCGGTCAGCCTGACGGGGTCGTTCGTCTCGCAGAGCGACAACGTCGTCGGCGATTCCGACGCGCCCACGACGAGCAGCCTGGACGGGAACCTCAACCTCTCCATGGCGTTGACGCCGCAGGTCCAACTCATGTTCGGCTACCGCCTGGGGCGCCAGAACACGGCTTTGGGGTCGGACCCGGCCCCAACCCAGGACAGCGCCACGGACGAGCTTTCGGGGACTCTCAGCCTTGCGGCCGGTCCGTCATCGTCCTTGACGTTTTCGGTCATCTCCTCGGGCCTCTCCAGCCGGGCCAACCCCGAGACCGAGGGTTCGACCTTTGCGTTCAATATGGGCGGATCCCATTCGAGCGAGCGGATGATCTTCAGCCCCGCGCTGAGCGTCACGACCCGCAAGGACAAGTTCACCGGCGTACGTTTGGACTCCGTCAGCGCTATGACCTCGGCCGAAATGTTTCTCTGGCCCCGGGTTATTTCGATAATTATCAACGGCTCCCTGGGCCGTTCGGAGGCCGCCGCGGGTTCATCCTCCTCGAACTTCGACCTCTTCGGCGGGCTCAACCTTTATGTCGGGCAGATCATCCGTTTCGGGAGCCTTCTCCTTTCGCTCAAGGGGAACTACTCCCGATCGGTCGTCTCTGACATCGATACCGTCAACTGGAGGGTTTTCGCCCAATGCGATCTCTCCTTTTAAAAGCTCCCCGGGCCGCAGCCCTGGCCGTTCTGGCGGCGGCCGTCCCTCTGGCGGCGGCCGTCACGTTCGCCCCGGCCAAGCCGCGGGTCGCGCGGGCCGTGACCTTCGCCGTTTCCGATTCCTATCCCATCGCCGCAGAGAGGGGGCTCAGCTGGAGCTTCGGGGACGGCTCCGGCTCCATGACGTATGCGCCGACCGCGGTTCATGCCTACACCGCGGCCGGGACGTTCGCCGTCCGCGTGGACTATTGGGCCCGGCCCGCAACCGGAGGGTTTATTCAGCGCACCGGTCAGGCTCTGGTGACGGTCTTTGCCGACGAAGTCCTCGGCCCCCGGGGGGATTTCCGCGTTTCTTTTCTCCGGATGCGGTTCGACGACGGCAAAACCTACAAAATCGTGGCCCGGGGGACGAGGGAGCTGAAGGCCTTCGTCGACATCAAGACCGAGGGCTCGGGCATCCTTCACTACGAGTGGCTCGTCGACGGCGTTCCCTTCCGCCAGGGGACGCGCACCCTGAGCTTCGCGCGGCCGGCGGTCCTAGACTCCGGCAAAGTTCCGGGACTGCC
>VGJG01000379.1 GCA_016867615.1 Candidatus Aminicenantota bacterium
CACGGACTCGGGAGCGCGACGGCGGACCGGCGCGCAAGGCCGGGTTGCGGCTCATGGGCGTGATGCAGCGCCTGTGGGCCCTGATGGCCTTCTAGGAGGTCGTGATGAGCATCGGCCGGTATTATCTCCAAGGATGGGGCGACGCCGTCCGGCAGCCGAAGATGGCCTTCATCCTCTGGCTGCTGAACGCCATGGGCGGCCTGGCCGTCTATCTGGGCGTGAGCTCACTCGTCCGGCGCGCTTTCGGCCATTCTCTTCTCGCCGCATCGCTCAACGAGCGGTTCTCTTTCCGGGGCATCATGGAGCTCGTCCAGCACCACGGACGCGGTGTCGCGGCGCTCGCCGGAGTCGTCCTCGGCCTGACGGCGGCGGCGTATGTCCTGTCCCTTTTTCTCTCGGGCGGGGTCCTGCACGTCCTGAAGGCCGGCCGAGACCCGCGGCGGGCTGGCAAAGAAATCCGGGTCGCGGCGCTCTTTTTCGAGGGCGCGGGCCGGTATTTCGGCCGGTTCGTGCGGCTGGAGATTTTCGTCCTCCCGTTGTGGGCCGCATTCTGCGCCCTGCTTTTCTTCCTGTCCGGGGTCGCCGACGGCCTGAGCGACGGCTGGGAAAAAGAACAAACGGGCTTCACCCTCATCCTCGTTCTGGCGGGTTTGGCCGTTTTCTTGGTTTTCCTGGGGATGATGATCGTCGACTATGCCCGCATTCAGGTCGTGGCCGCGGACAGCCGCCGCGTCCTCAAAGTTTTGGCCGGAACGCTGGGGTTCGTCGCCCGGAAATTTTTCAAGCTTGCGGGCCTGGCCGCTCTCTTTTTGCTGACCATGGGCGCCGTCTGGGCGCTCGGCGAAGCGGCGGCTTGGCGGCTGGGCGGGGGAGGGGGTCTGATGGCCGCCCTGGGGTTCGGAATCCAACAGGTGTTGGTCCTTCTCCTGCTCGCCGCGCGCGTCGCCTTCCTCGGGGCGCAGGCCCGGCTCAGCCGGGAGGAGAGGGTTTCCGCTCTGGATTTACCGTCCGCCTCCCAGGACACGGGCGGGCAGCATGAATAAGGCCCGGACCAGCCCCAGCGCCCCGTCGACGGCGACTCCCAACAGCCTGAAGGGCAGCAGGAGCAGCCAGACGACCGGGTACAGGACCAGGGCGAGCAAGGCCAGCGGCCAGCAGAAAATGAGCACCAGGAGCCAGAGCAGAAATTTCGTCATCCCGAATCCTCCAAAGATATCTACGCCCCAGGCCGCAAAAAGTTCCACGCAGCTTGCCCTCGGCTCACGCAACGAATTTTTGAGGGGGGGGGCGGCATCGTGACGCCGCGCTCACCTGACCGGACGCCAGGCCGGAGATGATCGTGTTATAATGACCTTAGATCTTAGAGTGATCGAGATGATCGGTCATGGAGCGTGAAAAAAAGGTCCTCGAAGCTCTGGAGCGGCTGGGGATCCCCGCCACACGCGTCGAGCACCCTCCCGTCTTCACCGCGGAAGAGGCGGCGGTCCACTGGAAGGGCGTCGCCGGCGCCCATTGCAAGAATCTCTTTGTCCGGAACCAGAAAGGAAACCGCCATTACCTCATCATCCTGCCGGTCTCGAAGAAGGCCGACCTCCAGGCCCTGGCCCGCGTTCTGGGAGAGGACCGCTTCAGCTTCGCCTCGGCGGAGAGGCTCGACCGCTTTCTGGGGCTCGAGCCAGGCTCGGTCTCGCCCTTCGGCCTGATCAACGACTCGAAAAAAGAGGTGGTCGTTGTCCTGGACGAGGACCTGAGGACGGCTTCCCCCCTGAATTTCCATCCCAACGTCAATACGGCAACGCTGGGCCTCTCCGCGGAGGATTTCCAAAAGTTCCTTTCCTGGTGCGGAAACAAGGTGTTGTGGATCCGGGCCTGAGAACGCCCGCTCCCCCGGCTCTGCGCCTCTTTCCCGAGGCGGGGAAAACCTAAGGGGCGCGCAAGGCGGCCGATCAGTCCCCGGCGGCTTTCAGCCGGGCGAGCTCGGCTTCGGCGGCGATGAACCCGAAGGCCGGCCAATGGTCGAGGGTCACGATCTCTTCCATGAGCGCCACGGCCTCGTCCGTCCGGCCGTTCACCAGGCGCCAGACGGCCAGCCCGTTGCCCAGGGTCGCGGTGTCGAGAGGGGAGGCCTTCATCGCTTCCAGGATGTCCTGCTCTGTCTTCAGGCCCTTGTAGAACAGGAGGAGGTTGAGGTAGGGGACGTTCTCCCCGACCTTCATCTCCGGGGTGACGCCCTCCAGGAGGGCGGCGGCCTCGGCGTTTTTGTCCAGCCGCCGATAGGTCATGTACAGCCAGTGGCTGACGGCCGCCACGCTGCCCTCGTCGGCGGCCGCCAGACGGCAGGCCTCGTATACGGGGCGGGCCATCTCGAAGCGGCCCTCGAGGAAGAAAGCCAGCCCCAGATGATAGAGGATGTCGAAGTCGTCGGCCTTGAGCGTCCGGGCCTTGACCAGGTCCAGGACGGCTTTCTCGAACTCGCGGATGGAGATGAAGCGGTGGCCCCTGTGCCTGAAGAGCATGGCGTTGTTCGACCAGCGCATGATGCCGTTGGTGTACACCTCGATCGCCTCGTTGTAGCGCCACAGGGCGGCCAGCCGGCGGCCG
>VGJG01000380.1 GCA_016867615.1 Candidatus Aminicenantota bacterium
TCCCCCGCCCTCTCCGCCGCGGAAAAGGAGTAAGCCGCATGCGCAACTGGGAAGCTTCCTATTTCGGCGCCTGCCTTCTCGTCCTGGCCTTGACCGTTCTGCACTTGAAGCTCTATCGCCGGCTGGAGTCCAAAGCCGGCAGGCTGCATGTCCGCTGGTCTTCGCTGTTCCACCTGGGCTCCCTGGAAAACATCGCCCTCCTCAGCCTGGCGGCGTTCGCCGGCGCATCGAGCCTTCTCCTCATCCTTCGGGATCCCGGGTCGCCGGACGGCTACAGGAGGCTGCTGCTCCTGGCCTTCGGGCTTTCCCTGGCCCCTCGCCGGAGCGTAGCCGTAGGCAGCCTGGGCATTGTCTACAAGATGCGTTTCCTTCCCTGGACGAGCATCAAGTCCATGGCTTATAGAAAAAAAGGATCCCTGGTCGTGCTCCGGATTCTTTTCCGGTCTTCCCCCCGGTCCGAACGGATCCAAATGATGAACATCCCCCTGCCCAGGGATATCGACCTCGACCGGCCCCCGGACTCTCCCGGCTTCTCCATGCCGAAAAAAGACGAGAAAGGACGCGCTGTCGGGAAGAAGCCGATTGGGGGTTGACTGGCGGAGAGGGTGGGATTCGAACCCACGGTCCCAGCTTTAACTAGGACAAGCGCTTAGCAGGCGCTCCTGATCGACCACTCCAGCACCTCTCCGGGCCGAAAGGCCGGGGGCATTGTAGCATGATCGGCGCCGGGAGGGAATTGCCCCGCGGGGTGTCTGTGGCGGAGGGAGAGGGATTCGAACCCCCGTTCCGGTCGCCCGGAAAGCGGTTTTCAAGACCGCCGCCTTCAACCACTCGGCCATCCCTCCGCATATCAAAAATGAAGACGCACTTCGCCGCAGGGACCGGCTCAGCCGATCTTTTCCAGGCCTCCCATGTAAGGCCTCAGGGCTTCGGGCAGGCGGACGGAGCCGTCCTTCTGCTGTCCGCACTCGAGGAGGGCGGCAACGGTCCGGCCTACGGCCACCCCCGAGCCGTTCAGGGTGTGGACATATTCCGGCCTGGTCTTCGGACCCCGCCGGAATCGGATGTTCGCGCGGCGCGCCTGAAAGTCGGTGCAGTTGGAGCACGAGGAGATCTCCACGAAGCCGCTCCTCTCGGGCATCCAGACTTCCAGGTCGTAGGTTTTGGCGCCGGCGAAGCCCAGGTCGCCGGCGCACAGGGACACCACGCGGTGGGGCAGCTCGAGCCGGCGCAGCACCTCCTCGGCCGAGGCCGTCATTTTTTCCAGCTCCTCAAACGACCTCTCCGGAAGCGAGAAGACCATCATCTCCACCTTGTTGAACTGGTGCTGCCGGATCAGCCCCCGGATGTCCTTGCCGTAGGAACCGGCCTCGCTCCGGAAACAGGGCGTGTAGGCGGCGAAGCGCCGCGGCAGGGAGTCCGCCTCGAGGACCTCGTCCCGGAAATAGTTCGTCAGGGGGACTTCAGCCGTCGGGATCAGGTACCAGGTGTACCCCTCGAGCTTGAAGAGGTCCGCGGCGAACTTGGGCAGGTTGCCCGTTCCGGTCAGGCTGTCCTCGTTGGCGATGAAGGGGGGCAGTATTTCCGTGAACCCGGACTCCCGGGTGTGGATGTCGAGCATGAAATTGATGAGCGCCCGCTCGAGCCTCGCGCCCGCGTCCAGGGAGACCGCGAACCGGGCGCCGGCGATCTTGGCCGCCCGGTCGAAATCCAGGAGGCCCAGGCGGCGGCCGATCTCCCAGTGGGGCTCGACGTCGAAGGCAAATCGGGGCGGCTCGCCGAAACGACGGACCTCGACATTGTCCCCCGCCCCGCTCCCGTCGGGGACGCCGTCGTCGGGGAGATTGGGGATGTTGAGGAGCTCCGAGCGGAGCCTCTCCTCCAGGACGCGCACTTTTTCCTCCAGGGCCGATATCTCGTCGCCGACCTTCTTCATCGCGGCGATCACGTCCGCGGCGCCCCGGCCCTCCCTCTTGGCGCAGGCGACGCCCTCGGAAGCTTTGTTGCGCTCGGCCCGGAGGTCCTCAACCCGCTTCTGGAGGGCTTTCCGCTCCTCCTGGAGCCGCGCCAGACCGTCGGCGTCCAGGTCGGCTCCGCGGCGGGCCAGACGGCGGCGCGCTTCCGGCGCGTTGTCCAGGACCCATTTCAGGTCGAGCATCGGCGGACCTCCTTGTTGCGTCCCCTCTCCTCTTTCTCCGGCCGGGATAACGCTGCCTCAAATATATGCATTTCCGGGAAAAAAAGAAACTCCGGCCAGGCCCCCGGAATCAAGTTGACCTTCCGCCCGCCTATCTCTTATAGTGGACAGGGACCCACGGCGATGAGCAAAAAAAAGGACGCCACGGCCTTCCGCGGATACATCCAGGTCTACACCGGCATGGGGAAGGGCAAGACGACCGCCGCCCTGGGTCTGGCCCTCAGGGCCGCGGGTCACGGGCTGCGCAGCTACATCGGTCAGTTCCTCAAGGGGCAGGACTACGGGGAGCTGCGCGCCCTGGCCCCTCTGGCCCCGCTCATCACCATCGAGCAATTCGGGCGGAGGGGATTCCTCCACGTCGGCCGCGACCCGGACCGGGAGGATTACGACCGCGCC
>VGJG01000381.1 GCA_016867615.1 Candidatus Aminicenantota bacterium
TCTCCGCCGGATCGGAGGCGGCGACCCCGAGGCCAATCCCCGGCTGCGCAAGGCCGTCCTGGACGCCCGGGGGGTGAACATGCCCGCCGACAATATCAAACGGGCCATCATGAAGGGCACCGGCCAGCTCGAGGGCTCCTCCTACGAGGACGTCATCTACGAGGGCTACGGGCCGGGGGGCGCGGCCCTGTACATCGAGGCCACGACCGACAACAAAAACCGCACCGTGTCCGAGCTGAGGCACATCTTCTCTAAGAACGGGGGCAACATCGGCGAGTCGGGCTGCGTGGGCTGGATGTTCAAGCGCAAGGGCTACGTCATCGTCGAGAAGGAGAAGGGCGGGGACGAGGACAAGCTCCTGGACGTCGTGATGAACGCCGCGGCCGAGGACATGCGGGAGGACGGCAGCAACTGGGAGATCATCAGCGCCCCGGAGCATTACGACTCCGTCGTCGAGGCCCTCAAGTCCCAGGGCATCGAAACCGCTTCCTCGAGCGTCGCCTACCTGCCCCAGACCTACGTCAAGCTCGAGGGCAAACAGGCCCAGCAGATGCTCCGGCTCATGGATGAGCTCGAAGATCACGAAGACGTGCAGCACGTCTGGGCCAACTTCGACGTCGAGGAGACGGAGCTGGAGGGCCTCTCCGCCTGACGGAGCCCGATGAGAATCCTCGGCCTCGACCCGAGCCTCCGGTCCACGGGATTCGGCATCCTGGATGAAGGGGAGGGCGGGATCACGGTGCTGGCCCGGGGCACGATCCGTCCCGGCCGCGAACTGGCCATGGAAAAAAGGGTCAACGCCGTCCGGGAGGGCGTCGAGAGCCTGATCCGGGAGCATGCCCCCCGGGAAGCGGCCGTGGAAAACCCCTTTTACTCCCGGAATGTCCGGACGGCCCTCACCCTGGGCCAGGTCCGGGGAGCGGTCATGGCCGCCGTGGCGTCCCGCGGGGTTCCCTTGTTCGAGTATTCCGCGCTGGAGATCAAAAAAGCCGTCACGGGATACGGACACGCGGACAAGCTCCAGGTGGCGTCCATGGTCCGGACGCTGCTCCGCATGGAGGAGGACGCTTTGGAAGAGGACGCGGCCGACGCGCTGGCCGCCGCCCTCTGCCATCTCAACATCCGGGCCTTCCAAAAGACGGTCGAGGAAAGCGGCGGCTGACGATGAGGGAGCCATGATCGCCCGCCTGAGGGGAACACTGGTCCAGAAGACGACGGGCCAGGCGGTGATTGAAGCCGCGGGGGTCGGCTACTGCGCCTCCATCCCCCTGTCGACCTACGTCCGGCTGGGAGAGGTCGGGGAGCCGGCCGAGCTCCTCATACACACCCACCTGACCGACTCCTCGCTGACCCTCTACGGGTTCGCCAGCGGGGAGGAAAAGGGGCTGTTCCTCAAGCTCATCGGCATCGCCGGGATCGGGCCCAAGCTGGCGCTGAACATCCTGTCGGGCATCGGCCCCCGGGACCTTGAGGAAGCCGTCGAGAAAAGCGACGTGGCCCGCATCAGCCTCATCCCCGGCATCGGCAAGAAGACGGCCCTGCGCATCGCCCTGGAGCTGCAGGCCAAACTGGAGAAAAAGGAAAAGGTCTTGGCCGGAAGGGCGGGAGGCTGGACCGACGACCTGGTCTCCGCCCTGGTGAACCTCGGCTTCCGCAGGAAGGAGGTCGAGGCCGTGGTCGGAGAGGTCGTCCAGAGACATCCGTCGGAGGCCGGGTTCGAAACGCTCCTCCGGGACAGCTTGAGGAGCCTGGCCAGGCTGTAAAGCATGCCCGCCGTCCTGAACCCAGTCCGGACCCAGGAGGACCTCCTCTTCGAGGACAGCCTGCGGCCCCGCTCCTTCGAGGAATTCGTCGGCCAGGATTCGGTCAAGGAGAACCTCAAGGTCTTCATCGAGGCCGCCCGCAAGCGGGACGAGCACCTCGACCACGTCCTCCTCTACGGCCCTCCCGGCCTGGGCAAAACCTCGCTGGCCTACCTCATCGCCCGGGAGCTCGGCGTGGGCATCAAGCCCACCTCGGGGCCGGTCATCGAGCGGACGGGCGACCTGTCGGCCATCCTGACCAACCTCCAGCACAAGGAGATCCTGTTCATCGACGAGATCCACCGCCTGCAGCCCACGGTCGAGGAGCTCCTGTACTCGGCCATGGAGGATTTCAACCTGGACATCGTCATCGGCCAGGGTCCGGGCGCCCGGAGCCACAAGCTCCGGCTCAAGAAATTCACGCTCATCGGCGCCACGACCCGCGCGGGACGGATCACGGCCCCGCTGCGCGGCCGGTTCGGAATCATCCATCGTCTGGACTATTACCGGGAGGAAGACCTGGAGCGGATCATCCTCCGCTCCGCGGGCTTGCTCAAGGCGACGATCGACGGACCGGGCGCCCGGGAGATCGCCCGGCGCTCCCGCGGCACGCCCCGTGTGGCCAACCGCCTCCTGCGCCGGGTGCGCGACTACGCCGACGTCAAGGCCCAGGGCGCCGTCAACGCCCGGGAGGCCAAGCGCGCCCTGGACATGATGGAAGTCGACACGCTGGGGCTGGACGACATCGACCGGAAGATCCTCCAGACCATCATCGACAACCACGGCGG
>VGJG01000382.1 GCA_016867615.1 Candidatus Aminicenantota bacterium
ATGAGAGTCCAAAGGCGGCGGGAATTTCTTGGCGCAGGGTACGATTTCGACATCGGGAATGGGATTATTTTTTCTTAGGAGACCTCATCAATTTCCAGAACAAGAGACCGAGGGCGAATCCGACCGCAAAAGCCAGGACCGCCGCAAGGGGCGACGAGACAATCATGGATATCCCCAGGGCGGCCAGACACCCCGCCGCAACCACGGTTTGACGGAGCCAGCGTTCCTTGAGAAGTCCCTTCAGTTTTTGGCCTCCGGCCTGCGTTTGCCAAATCTTGAAGCTGAATACGGCTAAAATGAGCGCCGCCCCCAGGATCCAAAGGAGATGACCCAATAGCCACCTATAGGGGATCTCAGGCAATTCTTTCATGACGGGTCAGACGAGGCCTTTGAGTTTGTAGCCGGCGATGGCGGCGCATTCCCGAAGGGCGGCTAAGAAATGATTTGTTCGAGTCCGGAGCCGAAAGAAGAAGTCCTCGGAATAGGATTTTCCGCTCGGCTTATGGACCTTAAACTGAGTCACCCGCTTCTCCCGCACGACCTCGGGGGGTGCGGCGACAGCCGTGTGGCGGGAAACGACCCGGTAATTCGTGAAACCGGCCTTGCGGAAACAGAGCCACACCCGCCTCGAGTGGAGAGGAGACGTCACGACGTTGAGAGAGCTCGTCCTGTCGATCGCCACTCCCGGCACGGAGAGGATATTTCGGGCGTGGTCCGAAGTTGATACGGATTTGGGATCGAAGGCCAGCGCCTCCGCGGGCAAGCCGAGCCATTGCGCCGCCTCGCCGTAGATTTCGGCTTCGGTCACGCGTCCCGCGCCGCCGCCGGAGATGATGACCTTCTGGCCTTTGCCGTCGGCATAGAGCTGGACGGCGGCATAGAGCCGTTGCCAGCCCGTTTCCGTTGGAATGTTGCTGCTGACAAAACCGCTGGCGAGACAGACAATATAATCGGCCTCAATCGGCTTTTCAGTCTTATCCAGCCAGCGGTCCATGAATATCGGCCATCCGGCAAGCATCCAGACGATAAAAAGAACAAAGAGGATTCCAAGAAAAAGAAAGATGCCCCTGAATATTTTAAGGATTTTTTTTAACAGCTTGTTTTCTATTTTCATGGCCGATCGAAGCTCCTTCGACATTCTTGGCCGGACGCTTCCCCCATAAAACGCCCTCCCAAAAGCCTGCCGCCCAACAGATATGCATCACCGCCCAGGAGGCGGCGACAAGAAGTCGGAGACGCAATCCGACCGGACGATTTCCGGCCGCGGGCGACTCTTCCAGATCATGATGAGAAGCGGCATTTGTTTTTTCTTTCTCCCTGTGATCTCCGCCGTTCGGGAGACGGGAAAACACAGCAACGGCCGCCAAAGAAATCCCATAGGCCGCCGGCGCCAGCAGAAAAAGCGGATTCCAGAACGCTGCTATGACAGAGACGGCAAGCCCCAAGAAAAGAAGCGGAGGCGCCGCCTGCCGCCACGAGGTCAGCTTCCGGTGCTTGAGAGCCGTGTAGGCTCTCCCCTTCCCGTAGCGGAAATACTGAAAAGCGAGCTTTCGCAGGGATTTCCGCGGATAGTACTTCACCTCGAGGGTGTGGTCGAGATAGACTTTTTTGCCGTCCGACAGAATGCGCAGATTCAGCTCGGCATCCTGATTCGTGACGGCGCGCGTGTCATAGAGACCTACGGCGTCGAAAAGATCCCGCCGGAACGCGCCCAGGTAAACCGTATCCACGAACCCGCTCCGCCGTCCCAGGCGCCAGCGGGCGTCACCGGCGCCCAGGGGATGGCGCAAGGCCACGGCGACGCCTTCCTGGACGACCGGACCGCGCCCACTCTCTCCGCCTGACGGTTCCGCCGTCGGCACCTGGACGCCCCCGGCGTTGGCCGCGCCCATCTTCTCAAGGAGTTCGACGCACCGCCGGGCATAATTCGGCGGATAGATGCAGTGGGCGTCCGCTCTAACGATGTAGGCCCCTTGCGCCGCCCGAATGCCGATGTTCAAACCGTCGCTCACGCGGCCCTTGGGGTTGTCCAACATCCGGACCCGGGATCCACCGCCGGCCCCAGTCGATGCGTCGCGCATCCGTTCTTTTTTTGAACTCTTTGCCTTATCGTTCGCTCTCTTCTGCTGTGGAGATGCCGATTGGGCTATAAATTCTTTGATTATCTCACGAGTCTTATCCCGGCTTCCGCCGTCCACAACGATAAGCTCACTATCATCCCCCGCCCCTTCCAGCAGGCTTTCTATCGCCCGGCCGACATGCCTTTCCTCGTCTCGGCAGGGCATGACGATCGAAATCTTAGGCCTTTTTCCCATTGTCATCAGTTTCTACCCCGTCGAATTCGATTCCCCGCCGACTCTTTTGGCCAGCCTTTCAATTTCCTTTATGACTTCTGTTTTGAGCTCTTTGCGGACCCACTCCTTGGCGGCCTCATCGAGCACTTCGCCCAATCCCGATAAAACGTTCTTTTTTGTAAAAACACGCTCGATATAAGCGGCCGTCTCGCTCAAGCAATTCTTTGCGCTTTTTCCCGTTCTTTCGACTATCAGCTCCTCATTGATCGGAAATCCCGCTTTCAAAAAAAAGTTTA
>VGJG01000383.1 GCA_016867615.1 Candidatus Aminicenantota bacterium
TTGGGGCGTCAAGCGTTACGGAGGACAGTCGGTCAACGCCGGCACGATCCTCGTGCGGCAGAGGGGAACGCCCATCAAGCCCGGCTTGAACGTCGGCCTCGGCAAAGACGACACTCTGTTCGCCCGGATCACCGGGATAGTCAAATTCGAGGAAAAAGGCAGAAAAGGCAAGATCGTTTCCGTCCTGCCGGCGGCATGATGCGGGTCGGCGGGGAACGGGACGGGGGGCCTTCCGCGCCGGGGCCCGCGGCTCGATAGAGGATGTTCGCCGACCGGGTTCAGGTGATTCTCCGGGCGGGCCGCGGCGGGAACGGCTGTCTCAGCTTCAGGCGCGAATGGGGCGTGCCCAAGGGCGGCCCCGACGGCGGCCGGGGCGGCGACGGGGGCAGCGTTTATCTCATTTCCGACCGGGGCGTCAAATCCCTTTCATATTTTCGCTTCCATCCCATCAACAAGGCCCGCTCCGGCAGTCACGGAGAGGGGAACAACCGGCAGGGCAAAAGGGGCAGCGACCTGACCCTCCTCGTCCCGCCCGGAACGGTCGTCAAGGACGCGGACAGGGACGGTCTGCTGTTCGATTTCGACAAGCCGGGATTGACCTACCTTGCGGCCAAGGGGGGTCGGGGAGGCCGGGGAAACGCCTCCTTCGCCTCGGCCACGCACCGGGCTCCCCGCGAATGCGAGCCCGGGAAGCCCGGGGAGGACAAAAAGCTCATCCTGGAGCTCAAGCTCATTGCCGATGTCGGACTGGTGGGCTTTCCCAACGTCGGCAAGTCGACGCTCATCTCCAGAGTCTCCTCGGCCAAGCCCGTCATCGCCGATTATCCCTTCACCACGCTCATCCCCAACCTGGGCGTCGTGGACCTGGACGAGGAGCGCAGCTTCGTCGTGGCCGACATCCCGGGACTCATCGGCGGCGCCCACCTGGGGCACGGGCTGGGCGTCCGGTTCCTCCGCCACGTGGAGCGGACGAGGGTGCTGGTGCACGTCGTGGACCTTTCACCGCATTCGGGGCGGGATCCCGTGGACGACCTCCGGGTCGTACGGGCCGAGCTGGAGGCCTTCCAGCCGGGGCTCCTGGGGAGGAAGCAGGTCGTGGCGGCCAACAAATCCGACCTTCTGGCCGGCGACTCCGGAAGGCTGTCGCGACTCCGCCGCTTCGCCGCCGGTCTCGGAATGCCCTGCCTGGCGATATCCGCCTTGAAAAAAACGGGCCTGAAAGCCCTTCTGTCGGAGATCTGGAAAGCCCTCGAATCGGCCGGGTCGCCCGGGGCCGGAGAGGGGGCGGAAGAGTAAGGATGAAAGCCGCCCGCATCGGCCTTCAGGGCGGGACGTTCGACCCCGTTCATCTCGGACATATCCGGGCCGCCGTCGCGGCCCGGCGCAGATTCCGTCTGGACAGGGTCCTGCTCATCCCCTCGGCCGTTCCGCCGCACAAGGAATACGCGGACACGGCTCCGCCCGAGCACCGGCTGCGCATGGTCAAGATGGCCTGCCGGGGAAGGACGGGGCTGGAGGCCAGCGCTCTGGAAATCGAAGCGGGCGGGACGTCCTATTCCTTCCGGACGCTGGAGGAAGTGGGCCGGCGGCGTCCGGAGGCCGTTCTGTTTTTCCTCCTGGGCATCGACGCCTTTCTGGAGATCAGGACCTGGAGGGAATACCGCCGCGTGCTGAAGCAGTGCCATTTCATCGTCACCGGCCGTCCGGGGTTCGACCTCGCCCTCGCTCCGAGCGCCCTGACCGGAGAAACGGGGGTTCGGTTCATCGAGCTCGGCCCGGAGGGCTCCGTCGTCGGACCGCTGCCTGACGAGCCCTCCGTGTTTCTCATGCCCCTCGACGCTCTGGACATTTCCTCGACCGATATCCGGAGCAGGGTCCGACGCGGGGAAGCCTTGGCCGGCCTGGTGCCGGAGCCGGTGGAGAAATACATCAAACGCCATGGCCTGTATCGTGGCGCAGGGGGACAATGACAAACGACAAGCCGAAAAAAACCGCCAAGAGGGACCTCCCCCGGGAAGTGAGGAAGGTGGCCGCGGCCTGTCAGGCCAAGCTGGCCGAGGACATCCAGGTCCTCGACCTCAGGGGCCTCGCCGCCTTCACCGATTATTTCATCATCTTGAACGGCCATTCCGCCCGGCAGAACCTGGCCTTGGCCGAGCACATCGAGCGCGAGCTCCGAAAGGACGGCCTGCGCCCGCTGGGCGTGGAGGGCCGCGTCTCGGCCGACTGGATCCTCATGGATTACGGACAGTTCATCGTTCATATCTTGTCCAGGGAAAAGCGCGATTTTTACGCCCTGGAGAAGCTCTGGGGTGACGCGCCGCGGGCGGTTTATTGAGACGGCCGCTTCCGCGGCTCGTCGAGGACCCCCCTGAGAAAAGATTGACATTTGCCGCGTATACCTTTATGGTGAAGCGGTTTCATCGAGGGAAAAAGACAGGTGATCATCAAATTCCTTTGGCCGGGCCGGACGAGGAACAGGCACCTGCGGAGCCTCCAGGAGGAGTACCTGGCCAGGATCGGACGGCTGGCTTCCTGCCGTCTGGTCGAAACC
>VGJG01000384.1 GCA_016867615.1 Candidatus Aminicenantota bacterium
GGGGCTGCCGTTCGTCCGGACATCCCCCGACCACGGCACGGCCTTCGATATCGCCGGCCGGAATGAGGCCGACCCGGCCAGCCTGATCGCCGCCCTGAGGCTCGCCCGGCGCCTATCGGCGGCTGCGCTTTAGCTCGGCGCGCACTTCCCGGTCCAGGTCCCGGGCCTTGATCGTTTCCTTCTTCTGGTAGAGCCTCTTGCCCCTGGCCAGAGCGACCTCGACCTTGACCCGGCCGCGGTCGTTGATCAGGACCTTGACCGGAACCATGGTGTAGCCCTTCTCCCGGATCTTGCCCGTGAGGCGCTTGATCTCCCGGCGGTGGAGGAGAAGCTTGCGCTCGCGGAGCGGGTCATGGTTGAAGCGGTTGGCCGCCTCGTAGGGGCTGATGTGGGCGCCGACCAGGAAGGCCTCGCCGTCCTTGATCTCGGCGAAGCTTTCCTTGAGGCTGATGCGGCCCTCGCGGATCGACTTGACCTCGGAGCCCTGGAGGGCGATCCCGGCCTCGAACGTCTCGATGAACTCGTAGTTGAAGGAGGCCTTCCGGTTGACGGCCGCGACTTTCATGCGCGGGGCTCCTCGTCCTCGCCGACCCGGACCCGCACGAGGCTGATGTGCCGCTTGGCCATCTTGGCCACGGTGAAGAGATGGCCGCGGTAGACGAGGCTGTCGCGCTCGGCCGGGATCCGGCCCAGCTCGTCCAGCAGGAAGCCGGCCAGGGTGGAGTAGTTCTTTTTCTCGGGCAGGCCGAGGGACAGGCGCCGGTTGATGTCCTTGACCGGAGAAGCGCCCAGGAGGAGATAGGTGCGCTCGTCGACCCGGCTCAGCCAGTCCTTCCTCTCGCCGTCGTATTCGTCCTCGATTTCGCCGACGATCTCCTCGATGATGTCCTCGAGGGTGACGATGCCCTCCATGTTGCCGAACTCGTCGACGACCACGGCCTGGTGGAGGTTTTTTTCCTGGAGCTCGAGCATGACCTTCTCCATGGAGGCGGACTCGGGCACGAAGATGGGGGGGCGGAGCACGTCCTTGATCTCAAACTCTTTATTATCAATTAAATAAGGGATGGTATCCCGGGCGTGAAGGACTCCCTCGACGTTGTCCATGCGGCCCCGGTAGACCGGGAAGCGGGTGAAGGCGCAGGAACGGATCGTCTCCAGGACCTCGCGGCTCGTGGACTCGACGTTCAGGGCGACGACTTTCGGCCGGGGGGTCATGATGTCCTTGACCGGCCGGGAGCCGATGTCCAGGATCTCGGTGATCATTTTTTTTCGCAGGTTCGACAGCCCCTTGACGCCCGAGGCCAGAAGGATCTTCGTCTCCTCTTCGCTCAGCGCGACCCGCCCCTGGGGGTCCTCGTCCTTTCCGGTGCGGATGAGAAGGTTGGACAGGAAGGCGAAGACCTTGACGAAGGGATAGAAGAGGATCACGAACAGGCGTATGGGATGGACGAGCAGGAAGGCGGTCTGGTGGGGCCTTGCGGCCGCGATCCTCTTGGGGTTGAACTCGGCGAAGAAGAGGAGCAGGAGCGTGGTGGCCGCCGTGGAGAGGAGGACGGCTTGGTTCTCATCGGCCAGGAGCGAGACGAAGAGCGAGGTGGCCAGCGAGGCGGTCGCGACGTTGGCCAGGGTGTTGCCGATGAGGATCGTCCCCAGCAGGGTCTCCATGCGCCCCTTGAGAGCGAGGATCATCCGGGCCCGCTTCGAGCCCTTTTTTTCCAGGTGGGCCAGGGTGTAGGGGCTGGAGGCCAGGAACGAAGTCTCCGAGGCGGAGAAGAGCCCGCTGAGAATAAGAAAAAAAAGAAACAGGACGAAGGTCGTGGAGAGCATGGCCCGAGGGCCCTAGGCCCGCATTTCCGTCTTGATGCCCTTGAAGCAGACGGAAAGGGATTTCTGAATACGTTTATCGATCTCTTCCGGGGACAGGGAGCAGGCCTGGGACAGCTCGGAGACGATCAGGTCGCGCGCCCTCTCCATCATCTTTTTCTCCCGGAAGGACAGCGGCTTGATCAGGCTGAGGTAGTACAGCCCCTTGAGGACGGAGACCAGGTCGGCCAGCGACCCGGTTTTCATCATGTTGACGTGCTCTTTGTAGCGCCCTTTCCAGTTCTTGGTGACTTCCACGCCCCCCTTGCGGATCATGTCGAAGATGTTGCGGATGCAGTCCTCGGAGACCGGGCGCCGGATGCCGAGCTCCGAGGCGCTCGAGGAGGAGATCATGATCAGCGTGTTGTTGGAGAAGAGCCGCATGTGGTAGACCTTGTAGCGCTCGCCGTTGATGGCCTCGTGCTGAACGGCCTCCACGACTCCCAGCCCCTGATTGGGATAAATGACTTTATCGCCAACCTTGAGTGAATCCATGAGGAGAGGATTATACCGCATCGCCGCCCGGCCGTCAAATGCGCCCGTATTCGATCCGGCGCCGGAATTCCCCCGAGGCCCCCTATAGCTGAGGAGGGCCCCGTCGGCTTGCCATGCGCGTCTTTCTTTGATTGATCCTGTTTTTCTCCACCGCTTGACAGACCCCCCCCTCTTGGATAATTTCCACTTCT
>VGJG01000385.1 GCA_016867615.1 Candidatus Aminicenantota bacterium
ATCTTCTCCCGGCCGAAGCGCAGGTGGGAGATCGTCACCCCGCCCGATTTCTTGGAGTCGTACTGGAAGTATCCCTGGACGTACATGTCCGTGTGGTCGCCGATGATCTTGATCGAGTTCTTGTTGGCTCCGACCGTTCCGTCCGAGCCGTAGCCCCAGAACTTGCAGCGGATCGTCCCGGGCCGTTCGGTGTCCAGGAGAGGGCCGGCGGGCAGGGAGGTGTGCGTCACGTCGTCCTCGATCCCCACCGTGAACCCGTGGGAGGCCGGTCCGTCGAGATGATCGTAGACCGCTTTGACCAGGTTCGGGGTGAATTCCTTGGAGGACAGCCCGTAGCGGCCGCCGATGACCTTGACCGGCCTGCCGGACAGGGCCACGACCACGTCGAGGTAGAGCGGCTCGCCCAGGGCGCCGGGCTCCTTGGTGCGGTCGAGGACGGCGATCTTTTTAGCGGAGGGCGGAAGGGCGGCCTGGAGGGCCGCGGCGTCGAAGGGCCGGTAGAGGCGGACCTTGACCAGGCCGAGCTTGGCGCCCCGGCCGTTGAGGTGGTTGATCGTCTCCTCGATGGTCTCGCAGCCGGACCCCATGGCGACGACGACCCGCTCGGCGTCGGGGGCGCCGACGTAGTCGAAGAGGCGGTAGCTCCGGCCGACCTTGGCCGCGACGGCGTCCATGCATTCCTGGACGATGGCCGGAGCGGCGAGATAGAAGCGGTTGACCGTTTCCCGGCCCTGGAAATAGACGTCCGGGTTCTGCTGGCCGACCTTGAGCATCGGCCTCTCCGGGTTGAGGGCGCGGTCCCGGAATTCCCGGATGGCCCCCATGTCCGCGAGCTCGGCCAGCGTCTCGTAGGGGATGAGCTCGACCTTCTGGACTTCGTTCGACGTCCGGAAGCCGTCGAAGAAGTGAAGGAAGGGCACCTGGGATTTGAGGGTCGCCAGGTGGGCCGCGGCGGCCAGGTCCATGACTTCCTGCACCGAGGCCGAAGCGATCAGGGCGAAGCCCGTGTTGCGGGCCGACATGACGTCGGAGTGGTCGCCGAAGATCGACAGGGACTGGCAGGCCAGGGAGCGGGCCGAGACATGGAAGACCGTCGGCTGCAGCTCGCCCGCGATCTTGTGCATGTTGGGCAGCATGAGCATCAGCCCCTGGGAGGCGGTGAAGGTCGTGGTCAGCGCCCCGGCGGTCAGGCTGCCGTGGACGGAGCCGGCGGCTCCGGCCTCGGACTGCATCTCGATCACGTCCAGGCGCCGGCCGAAGATGTTCTTCCGTCCCTGGGCGGACCACTCGTCGGCCAGCTCGCCCATGGTCGAAGAGGGGGTGATGGGGTAGATGGCCGCCACTTCGCTGAAGGCATAGGCCACGTGGGTGGCGGCCGTGTTTCCGTCGATGGGCTCATAATGCTTGTTCATGATGTTTGACTCCTATTGAAAGCCGGATGATCGTCGTCCGATAAAAGGCGATATGATACTCCCCCGGCGCTGTTTTTTCAACTCGAGACGCGGGGCGCTCCCCGGGCCCCTAATCCCTGAGCTCCGTCCGGCCCTCGAGGGCCTTCCTGATCGTGACCTGGTCGGCGAAATCCAGGTCCGCTCCCACGGGCAGCCCCATAGCCAGCCGGGTCAGCCTGAGCGGATAGCTTCTTAAAAGCCCGGCCAGGTAGTGGGCCGTGGCCTCGCCCTCGACGGTGGGGTTCGTGGCCAGGATGACCTCCCGGAACCGGCCCCCGCGGATCCTGTCCAGGAGCTTGTCCGCTCCCAGGTCTTCCGGCCCCTTGCCCTTCAGGGGCGCCAGGGCGCCGAGGAGGACGTGGTAGCGGCCGCGGAAAACGCCCGTCTTTTCGATCGAGGAGATGTTGTAGGGCTCCTCGACGACACACAGCTCCTCGTCCAGGCGGTCGGAGTCGGTGCAGATCAGGCAGGGGTCGACATGGGTGATGTTGTTGCACACCGAGCAATGGAAGACGCGCTGCCGGGCCTGGGTGATGGCCTCGGCCAGGCTGTCGGCCTCCTGCTGGGGCAGGCCCAGGACGTAAAAGGCGATCCTCTGTGCCGTCTTGGCCCCGATGCCGGGGATCTTGCGCAGCTCCTCGATGAGGCGGTTCAGGGGGCGGGCGTACTCAAACATCAGCCCAACCCGGGGATCTTCAAGCCGGCGCCGAGGCCTCCCAGCTTGCCGGCCAGAATGTCGTTGATCTTGGCCGCGGCGTCGTTGAAAGCGGCGATGATCAGGTCCTGGAGCATCGGCACGTCCTGGGCGTTGACCACCTCCGGCTCGAGGCGGAGGGAGTGAAGGTTCTTCTGGCCGTCGAGCACCACGGTCACCATGCCTCCGCCGCTCGACCCCTCGACGCGCATCTCGGCCATTTCCCGCTGGAGCCTGTCCTGCATCTCCTGGGCGTTCTTGAGCATCTTCTGCAGGTCGCCGAAGCCCTTCATGCCTTTCTCCTTACTTCTCTTCCCGGGGCGCCTTGGCTTTTTCCACGGACAGGACCGTGCCCTTGAAGGAATCCATGAATTTCCGCACTCCCGGGTCTTTCAAGGCCA